>DASXNJ010000266.1:0-4921 GCA_036495145.1 Puia sp. | reverse complement strand
ACTGGTCTCGGAAAATGACGGGCGGGATTTTAAGCCGAAAGTATCCATTGGTATTCATTCCGGCGAAATGGTCTGCGGAAATATTGGTTCGGCAAGTCTTCGCCGACTGGATTATACGGTGATCGGCGATGTGGTGAATACGGCAGAACGTTTGCATCAGGCGGCAGAAAACGGCCAAATCATTATTGCAGAATCTTCTTTTGAAAAGATCAAACAATCATTTCGCTGTAATAAACTACAGGAAGTACAGTTGAAACATAAAGCCCACCCGGTGCAGATTTATGAAGTAATCTCCTGATAATGATTAAGGATTAATGATTAATGGAATTAATCATTAATCCTTAATCATTGATCATTAGTTGGTTATTTGCGCGCTCAGCGATCTGAAATCGACCGGCACCAATTTGCTGACACCTGCTTCCTGCATGGTAACACCATATATCACATCCACAGAGCTCATCGTCATTTTATTATGTGTAACGATAATGAACTGGGAGTTGTCACTGAATTGCCGAATCATATTGGTGAATTTTCCGACATTGGCATCGTCGAGCGGAGCATCCACTTCGTCCAATATACAGAACGGTGCCGGTTTGATCAGATAGATTGCAAACAGCAGAGCCGTTGCGGTTAGCGTCTTCTCTCCTCCACTCAGTTGCTGTATCGAAGAAGGGCGCTTGCCTTTTGGCTTGGCAACAATATCAATTCCCGTTTCAGCCAGATTCTCCGGATTTTCCAATACCAGGTCCGCTGTATCTTCTTCTGTAAATAGAGCCTTAAAAACTTTTTGAAAGTTCTCGCGCACTTTACCAAAAGTTTCCAGGAATTGTTCGTTAGCCGTTGTTTCAACTTCCTGGATGGTCTGGAGTAAAGTGTCTTTTGCATTCACCAGATCATTCTTCTGTTCTACAATAAAATCATAGCGTCTTTTCATCTCCTGGAAAGCTTCCACGGCTGTCGGATTTACCTCGCCCAGATTCTCCAGCCTTTTCTTCATTCGGTCTGATTTCTCCTGCAATTCTTCAGGGCTCAGCTCTCCGGTTCTGGCTTCATCAATGATATCATCAAGATTTATTCTGAATTCTACGTTCAGTCGCTCCTTCATCCCTGCCAGCTGTAATTTCAGATCGTTCAACCTGTCTTTGATTTCTCCGAGAATATGTTCGGCGTTTTCTTTTTGTTTTATCAAATGTCTGAGTTCCGTTTCCCTTTCGCTGAGTTTGTTTCTTTCCAGATAATATGCCTGGTCAGTCTCGTTCAATTTCTTTTCTTCAACTTCTTTATTCCGGATCATTTCGGTTAATGCTGTCTCAAGCGACTGTAGTGCTTCAGTACTCTCTGTGATCTGCTGAATGGCCTGTTCCAGCTGAAGACGGTTCTCTTCAATCTGAATTTTTAAATCTATCAGTTGCTTGTTCCGGAACTCACGTTCCTG
This sequence comes from Puia sp., assembly GCA_036495145.1. Lineage (GTDB taxonomy): Bacteria > Bacteroidota > Bacteroidia > Chitinophagales > Chitinophagaceae > Puia. Next base: position 3,486 of record DASXNJ010000266.1, on the reverse strand, counting down.
CTTCATGGCAGCGATTCTGTTTTGCTGCTGTATTACCTGCAGATTCACTTCATTGAATTCGGCAAGCGCACCATTAAATGCCTGTTCCTCCGCTGAAAATTGGACCTGTCCCCGGGAAATTTTTTCTTTCAGTTCATTGAGTACTTCCAAAAGGCTTTCCGCTTCGCTCCTGGTTCCGGCTATGGATTCATGTGTTTGCTGAAGCTGGTTTTGAAATTCATTTATCTTTCGTATCGCGGCTTCCTGTAAGCCATTCAGATTTTCCGTTTTGTTCTGTATCGAAAACAACTGGTTATTTAACCGGTTTATGTCTTCCTGTGCCTGACGCAAGGCCTGTTCTTTTAATTGTTCATTGAATCCGATCACTTCATTATGACGGGATTGAATTTCCGTTTTCAGGCCAGATACGATTTTTTCGTGAGCAATCACATCCTGAGATATCTTTTCAAGATTTTTTGCCCGACCGATTTTTTTACCTTCAAATAAACCAACGCTTCCACCGGTCAGAGAGTATTTTCCCTTAACATATTTACCATGTTTTTCCAGGATCACCGATCCATTGGATTCATTGTTAAACCATTCTATGGAAGGTTCGTTTTCTGCAATAAAGACATGTTGTAAAAGATGTTTCGCCAGCGGAAGATATTTTGCTTCCACTTCGATAACACTCAATGCGGGAACTGTATCGGCAGGCTGTTGATGAGATTCGGCCAGATCATCCGAAAATTTATTGAGCAGGAAAAAATTTGCTTTACCTTTTTTATTATCATCCAGTAAATGGACTGCTTTTAATCCTTCTTCCAGATCATTTACAACATAATAATTCAGATATGGCTCAAGTACGTTTTCCACCGCCGTGCGAAATTCTTCTTTCACATATATGATATCTGAAAGGACGGGGGATGTATGATTCCAGTTGGGATTTTTGTGCAGAAATTTCACGCTTTCCGGATAACCTTCCATCGAGTCAATCAGGCTTTTCAGGAGATCATGCTCATTCTTTTTGGCATCGTATTTTCTGCTTTCTTCTGCAAGCTCCTGTCGGAGCACTTCCAGTTTTTCCTGTGTCTGCAGAATTTGTTCGCGGGTTCTCTCCTGATGTTCCTGAAGCTGTCTTAAATCGGTTCTTTTGCTTTCCAGTTCATCCGAAGTCAGTTCGCCCTCAAATCCCAGTTGCTTTATCTGCTGGGCACGGGCTGCTGTTTCTTCTTCCTGTTGCCTCAGAGCCCTTTCCAGGTTTTGTATGGATGTATCTGCAACCGCAATATTTTTTTCAGAATCAAATTGCTTCCTTTGCGCCTGTGCATGTTCGCCTCTTAACTGATCCAGCAGCAGTTTAATACCGCTGAAAGAAGTTCTCGCCAGTTCTGTTTTCTCACGCAGTAATTCAAGATTCTGCAATATCGTGCTCAGTTTTGAGTCTTCTTCCGTAACCTGGTTTTCTGTAAACAGAAGACTTTCTTCCAAACCTTTTATCTGTCCGGCCCCCTTAGAAAGAAATTCCTGCAGGTTGGATTCCTTTTCCTGCAGAAAATTCACGCGTTGACCGACCAGGTTTTTCTCTCCTTCTTTATGTCTTAGCTGCTGGACGAGTTCGTTAAACTCATGCTGCAAAGCCTGCAACTGTTTCTCTTTTTCTATAAAATCCAGCTTTTCTTTTTCGAGCGATGCCTCTCCTCCCGCAATCATTGCTTCGAGCTGAAATTTCTTATCTGTTTCAGACTCCGATTGCGACTGCAGACTTTTATAACTGGCGTTGAATCCTTCCAGGGAAGATTTGGCCAGTTCAATACTGACTTCGCGGTATTCTTTTTTTATTTCAAAATACTTCTCTGCTTTTTTTGCCTGACTTTCCAGCGTCTTCAGCTGGTTATTGATTTCAAAAAGAAGATCCTCGATGCGGGCAAGATCCTGCTCTGTCGCATCCAGTTTTTGGCGGGCCTCTTTTTTTCTGGTCTTATAAATGGAAATACCGGCAGCCTGTTCCAGCATTCGCCGGCGACTGTTTTCTTTATCCCGTATAATATCATCGACCATACCGAGTTCGATGATCGCATAACTATCGGTCGATATGCCGGTATCCATAAAAAGATTCTGGATATCTTTTAACCGGCAACTCACATCATTCAGGCGGTACTCACTTTCACCGCTTTTAAAAAACTTACGGGTAACCGTTACCGTAGTAAATTCTGTTGGTAATAAATTGCGTGTATTCTCGAACGTTAGACTAACTTCTGCAAGTCCGGAGGCTGTACGGTTCTTCGATCCGTTGAAGACGAGGCTCTCCAGATTTTCAGATCGCAGATGGCTGATTTTTTGTTCCCCGATTACCCAGCGGATACTGTCTACAATATTGCTCTTGCCACAACCATTGGGTCCGATGATGCCAGTAATTCCCTCATTGAAAAGAATATGGGTCCGGTCAGCAAAACTTTTAAAACCTTTTATATCAAGACTTTTTAAACGCACGGATCTCTGTATTGATTGAGGACAAACCTAGTCAAAATGCCTTATGGATTTCCCTATTGTTAATAAGTGGTGGATACTCTTTCTAGTCGTCTTTTCGGGTTTTATCGGCCCTTTTTTTCAATTCTGCAATGGGCATGTCGATTTGTTTTCCCATCACCTGATTCCCCCGGTATGTAATTACTTTTAACATCACCGCATCTTTCGGAACCATCAGGGATTGTTTATATACGGGATAAAAATTATCCGGATGCGAATTGTCGAAACTGTAGTGAATATCCAGGCCCTGTATCTCCGTACTCAAGGTTATGACCAGAGAATCATTTGCATCTTTACTAACCGAAAAGATTGGATCGAACATCGTACGGGCATACTTCACATTCTGAACGTCCATTCGGCCAAAATTATTCTCTACTTTATTTGCAAACCAGGACCAGTTCTTTTTTTCTTTTGGGGACCAGAGAGATTCTGAAACGGCCAGGCTCCGCGGCCAAATCATATACTGCAGATGGCGGGTGTTATACACCTGTTCGGTCCATAAATTGGCCTGACCTCCAAGAATATATTTTGATTCCACGCCTTCAGGTACGGGCTCGAATTCATATGTCTTATTCAGTCTCAGCGTAGCATAAACATGCGGTTCGCTGATCGCATCACCCTGCATATAATCCAGATAAACGTAGGTAGTTGGACTCATTACGACCTGATGGCCCATTTTTGCAGCTGCAATGCCCCCTTTGATTCCTCTCCAGCTCATAACGACTGCATTCGGGGCCAGGCCACCTTCCAGGATCTCATCCCATCCAATGAATTTTTTTCCCTTTGATTCAACGATTTTCTCAATACGTTTTTCAAAATAGCTCTGCACTTCTTCCATTGTTTTCAGGTTCTCCTTCGCCATCAGTGCCTTAATTTCATCACTTTTCTCCCAGTAATTTTTTGCACATTCATCGCCCCCGACATGTATGTAAGGGAAAGGGAACATCGTCGCGAGTTCTGAGAAAACCGTATCCAGAAAGA
>DASXNJ010000265.1:0-6521 GCA_036495145.1 Puia sp. | reverse complement strand
GTTACAAATGGACCATATGTTGAAATTAAGGAACTGATTGGTGGTTATATCATGATCAGCGCCGATTCCCTGGAGGAAGCCGCTGAAATTTCAAAGGGATGTCCGATCCTGATGGTCGGTGGTAGTGTGGAAGTGCGGGCTACGGTTCCGATGAATATATAACCACCGCGCAATATTGTTATTTATGAAGGAAAATGAGTTGCTTCCTCATTTATTCAGGACGGAATACCGAAAAATCATATCTGTTCTGGTTCGTCATTATGGATTTGAACAACTCAGCGTGGCAGAAGATATCGTGAGCGATACTTTTTTGATTGCTGCAGAAACCTGGGGAATAAAGGGGTTGCCCGGGAACCCCGTCGCCTGGCTTTATACAGTGGCAAAAAACAAAAGTCGTGATCTGCTCAGAAGAAATGCGGTTTTTAATGAGAAACTCCGGCCGGCGCTGAGAGCAGAAATGCAAACGACTCCCGAAACGGATATTGATTTGTCGGAAGAAAATATAAAAGACAGTCAGCTTCAGATGATGTTTGCCCTTTCCGATCCGGGGCTTTCCATCGAATCACAGGTTGCGCTGACACTTCGCATATTATGCGGTTTTGGCATCGATGAAATCGCTGATGCTTTTTTAACAAACCGGGAAACCATCAATAAAAGGCTGACCAGGGGAAAAGAAAAATTGAGAACTGCCAACATAAAAATCAGATTGCCTGCCGCTGATGAAATCAACAGGAGAATCGATACTGTTTTGACAAGTCTGTATCTTTTATTCAATGAAGGTTATTACTCTTCCAGTCAGAATAGTGTTTTGAGAAAAGACTTTTGTCTCGAAGCGATGCGTCTGACCGGATTATTGATAGAAAATGAACAAACCGATATCCCTCGGGTAGATGCGCTGTTTGCACTGATGTGTTTTCATGCATCCCGTTTCGATGCAAGAACAAATGAAAACGGAGAGATCATCCGTTACGAAGATCAGAACACTGAATTATGGAACGAAGATCTGATTTCAACGGGTCAGTATTATTTAAACAAAGCTTCCCGTGGAAAGGAATTGAGCAGGTTTCACCTCGAAGCAGCCATTGCTTACTGGCATACAGTAAAAAATGACAGCATTGAAAAATGGGAAAATATATTGCAGTTGTATAATCAGTTATTGTGTATCAGCTATTCTCCTGTGGGCGCTTTAAACAGGACCTATGCCCTATCGAAGATGTATGGAAAACAAGCGGCCATCACTGAGGCAGAAAAACTCGGTCTCTCAAAAAATCATCTTTACCACATGCTATTGGGATGGCTCTATACCGGAATCGATGATGAGAAAGCCAAAAAACATATGAATCAGGCACTCGTGTATGCTAAAACGGAAACGGAACGGATTGATATTCGAAAGGAACTTGCGAAAGTGTGAAAGACTGGAAGTCTGGAAATGTGATTTTACTTCCAGACTTCCAGTCTTCCAGTCTTTTTAAGACATAAGACCCGAAATCTTCTCCTGTGCCGCGTGAAGGAAATCGCCACCTTTCGATTTTGCTTCGGCAAGCAGTTCGGCTCCTTTCGTTTTAATGGAATCTCCGATGGCGGCTGCATCGAGGTGTTCATGAAAAGAGGCGGGAATCTTTGCTTTAAAATATTCAATCACATGACTGGCGGTTTCTTTTGCCTGTTCAGCGGTGAGTCCCACTTTTTCCTGTAATGACTGTATTAGTGCTTCCATAAAAAATATTTTAGACAGGTAATTTACTGAAATAACAGAACTTAAAGGCAGGAATAAAAAGTATAAGAGTATAAGAGCGGGCAACGTCACTCTTATACTCTTATACTCCTATGCTCTTATACTTGTCTTCACTCCGGTTTCAGTCTCAATACCAGTACGTCATGTGAATCAAGAGACCGTACCAGTTTTTTATCGGTCCTCCCCATGTCCTTTTTCATCCACAAATCACGCAGCGTGAATAGTTGCTTGTCAAAATGGACATTCATTCCAGACATTCCATCCGAGATAATGAGATCTTTCCAGTCCAGATCTATTTTTCTGGTTGCACCCGTTCTGTTAAAAAAACAAAGGGCCATCTGATTATCGCTTAAAGGTTTTACCCATAACTCCAGACTGTCGGGCATCATCATTTTAAATGCTGCTATTCCGCGTTTGTCCTGATCTATATCGATCATTTCTTTGTTCGTCAATATATCACGGGTTTGGGGAGTCATTTTACGCAGATCGTTTCCGGCTGCCAGTGGCGCAGCAAGCATGCACCAGAGAGAAAAATGAGATTTGTCCTCAACCGGAGTCATACCGTTACCTACTTCCAGCATATCCGGGTCGTTCCAGTGATTCGGACCATTGTATTTACGGATGGCTTCCTGCAAATCGACAATGCTTAGAACCGATTGCGGCGTCCAGTTTCCAATTGGTTTCCGCACGCTGAAACTTGCGCTGATGTCTCCGGTCGACCTGTATAGTTCACCAACCCCACCGGCCCAAAGCCAGGGTTTATGATCGCCCCATTCGCAAATACTAAATACAATCGGTCTGCCGGTAGCCTGCAGAGCGGCACTCATCGTTTTATATGCCTCAGGTGCATTGAGACTATCTGTATTACACCAGTCATATTTTAAGAAATCGACACCCCAGGACGCATATAACCTTGCGTCTTCGTATTCATGGCCGCGGGTACCAGGATATCCGGCGCAGGTTTTTGATCCGGCGCAATTATAGATTCCAAATTTTAAACCTTTGGAATGAACATAATCGGCAAACGATTTCATACCGTGCGGAAATTTTAAGGGATCGGGAATCAGGCTACCGGATTGGTCGCGCTGCATTGACATCCAGCCATCATCCAGGACGAAATATTGATATCCTGCATCACGCATACCGGAGCTCACAAAAACATCTACCATTTCTCTAAGCATATCCTCATTGATTTTTGTCTGAAAGGTATTCCAGGTATTAAAGCCCATCGGTGGCGTGGGAGCCAGTTTTCCGGTGAGCAGTTTGCTGTCGGAACTCCCTTTCATTAACGAGTCGTTAATTTGAGAAAAGACTTTGGTAACGATGATCAGGCTGAGGAATCCGAGAAGACAGGATTTGAAAATCTTCATTTTTTGATATTTTAAAAAAGTTGCTGGTTCCGGTCGGCAAAACAACGAATTCAGGGGACGTATCCTGTGAAATGCCGGTTCCGGGGAGGAAATTTAGTCAGAAATAAAATTTAAACTATTTGTTTTAAAAAAAACACGCGTTTTTTTGTCCGGAATATCCGAACACTTTCTGTTCGATAACGGACATTATTTTTATTTCAGTCGCCGATAACATATTGTGCTACAACCCGGTAAGCCATGGCATTGTCTTGGTATCTGGTAACCAAAGCATAATTAACCGGCATGTTTAAAAGTTATCTGATAATCGCCTGGAGAAATCTGATGAAGAATAAGGTTTTTTCATTTATAAATATTACCGGTTTGACGATCGGCATTACCGTATGCCTGATGATTTTCCTGTTCATCATGAATGAATTCAGTGTGGATTCATTTCATCAGAATGGAAAAAGTATTTACCGGGTCATGCGCGAGTATGACAAAAGCAAAGCGCCGGTTCCTTATTTATCGGGTCCTTACGGGCCTGCATTGCTAAACGATTTTCCGGGCCTGATCAAAAAGGCTGTACGCGTAGAACCGGATCGCGGGCTGGTTTCATTTGATAATAAATCCTTCAGTGAGAAGAAAATTTATGCAACAGACGATGATTTTTTCGTTTTGTTTAGTTTTCCGCTTTTAATAGGTAACCCGCAAACTGCACTCAAAAATCCGGGTAGTGTTGTGCTAACGGAAAATACAGCAATTAAATATTTTGGTAGTCCGGCCAATGCCATCAATAAAACAATTGACCTGAATAAAATGCTTCATCTGAAAGTAACCGGCATCGCAAAAAATGTTCCTTCCAATTCGCATTTATATTTTGATCTGGTGATGCCTCTTTCAAATTATGTACATGACGATGGATTTAACGTCTGGATAAATAACAGGCTATTTACCTATGTACTGCTGGATAATCCCGGAAGTAAAGAAGCGATTGAAAAACAATTTCCTTCTTTCATGGAAAAATATATGGGAAAGGATATGACCAATTATGGTTTTCATTTTGATCTCAAACTGACAGCTCTGAAAGATATTTATTTTGAACCACTGTCTGGTTTCGATAACGTAAAACATGGCGATAAAAAAGTAGTATATATATTTCTCTCCATTGCTGTTCTTATATTGCTGATAGCTTGTATCAACTTTATGAATCTTTCAACCATCCGGGCGGTCGAAAGATCGAAGGAAGTAGGCTTGCGCAAGGTGATGGGGGCGCTGAGAAATAACCTGATAGGGCAGTTCATCGGAGAATCTATTTTACTCACATTTATTTCCTGTGTATTTTCCATCGGACTCCTGCTGATATTGATGCCTTTTTATAATCATTTACTGGGATATGAGTTAATCGTTTCCTGGAACACCTGGCCGGTTTATCTTTTCCTGACAGGAGTTATTATCATTGCCGGTTTTCTGGCTGGCAGTTATCCGGCTTTTTTCCTCTCCTCATTTTCACCCATACAGGCCTTAAAAGGCAAACTCAGACTGGGCAGGGGCGGATCTTTTTTCCGGCAGGCTCTCGTTATGCTTCAATTTAGTATTTCAGTATTCCTGATCATTGGAACGCTTATTATCATCATTCAGATGAAATATGTAAAAAGTAAAAATCCCGGTTATGACGAATCACAAACGATCGTAATACAAATCGATAATGATGACTTTTATAATCATATGAATACGTTTAAAACGGAATTGCAGAGTCATCCCGATATATATTCAGTCTCCATGATGTCCGGAGAACCCGGTGGTTTTTTTGATGTGCAGGGTTTTAAGGCGGAAGGTAAAAATGATGAATTGCTAAAGTTCAGATCAGAATATGCCGATTTTGAATTTGTAAAAACCCTGGGACTCAAAATAATTGCCGGAAGAGATTTTTCATCTTCTTTTCCTACCGACACAGCACAGTCCGTGCTGATTAATCATACCGCTGCTTCACTTCTGGGATGGACGCCTGACCAGGCAATCGGAAAATGGATCCGGAATACGGTAAGAGATAGTTTAAACAGAAGGATTGTCGGAGTCGTCGAAGATTTTGATTTTCTCTCCCTGAAGCAAAAAATGGATGCACTGGTTATTTCGCCCAGTGAGGACAGGCGGGTTGCTGTTGTCAAAATGAGACCCGGTAACATTACTGCTACTCTGAAATTAATAAGGGATGAATATAACCGTGTGGCGCCGGTATACCCTTTTGAATATACTTTTCAGGATCAGAAATTCGACGAGCTTTACAAAACAGATCTCCGGCAACAAACTATATTATTTGTCTTTGCGGGACTGGCTATTTTTATCGCATGTCTCGGCCTGTTTGGTCTCGCATCGTTCACTGCGGCAAAAAGAACTAAAGAAATCGGGGTCCGTAAAGTGCTTGGATCTTCTACAGGAAATATTGTTATTCTGCTTTCAAAGGACCTTATTAAACCGGTACTGATGGCAACCTGCCTCGCTATTCCGATAGGATACACGGCAATGAACAACTGGCTGAATAATTTTGCATACCGCACACCTCTTCACTGGTGGATTTTCGTGATAGCTGCATGCACCACTATTTTGATCGCGCTGTTTACGGTGAGCTTCAAAGCTGTGCAGGCAGGATTGGCGAACCCGACAGAAAGTCTGAGATCTGAATAGACTGAAGCGGGGGTTGGGAAGCAGGAAGCAGGAAGCAGGAGGCTGGAAGCCAGAAGAATCACACTACTGGCCCAGGGCCTCAAGCCTCAAGCCTCCCGCGTCCCGCTTCCAGCCTCCTGCTTTCAGCTTTCTGCTCAATCAGGAAATTTCTTGTCATCGATATACTGTACAATTCCGATCAGACTCTCTTCATTGATTTCATGCTCATGGATGTTGAAAAAATCATCCACTAATTTGGTTTCATCCCGGAGTGCCTTTCTGATTTCTTTTTCCTTCAGATATAATTTTCGAAAAAGAGTATTTCCCGGATAGGTAATATAATATTCGTAGTAATCCACGTATTCGTCAAATTTTCTCCCTTTTGAATAATATCCTTCGCTTGAATAATCAGCCTGCAAAAATTTCGTAAACAATCTTTTATACAGCGAATATCCTTTATCAGATTTTAAAATCGGCATCAGGAAAAAATTATCACTGATCCAGGGTACTTTTTCAAAGGAGAAAACTGTATTGTCATCCACGAGGTTAAAACTGATTACAGAATCTTCCGGATAAAATATAATCTTACTATCCCGGTTGATGGTATACACTACATTATTAATCTTATCAAAATTGAACAATAAAGGATTGTCGGGTACAGGCAGTATTTTATGACTCAATAACTCAACCCTCCCCTTTACCCAGTTACGGGTCAGGTAAACACTTCCCATTGTTGCATCTTTTGAAAAAAACTGGGTCATGTCCTGACCCCGGTG
>DASXNJ010000264.1:0-5158 GCA_036495145.1 Puia sp. | reverse complement strand
GTTTTTGAGATCATATTTCTTGTAATTTAATGCAGATCAGCAGTTTCAATGTATAATTCTGAGGAATCCGCAAAAGCCTGAAATTATGATCCCGGCCGCCCAAATAATGATTAACTTTAATGAACTGCTTGTTTATGAAATCTAAATTTCTTCTTTCGATTTCCTGTGCCCTGTTTTTATTTGCATCTTCAGGCGCTCAAATAAAAAATGATTCATCGAAACAGGTTTCCATCAACCCGGATTCTTTTATATTCAGGCTGATGGTCGACTATGTCTCTGCAGACACCCTTGCATTGCATATAGCAGAATTTGAAAAAAATACCATTTCTCATTTGGGTGAAGAGCACCGGCTTGTTATACCCATTCTGGCCATGCCGGGTGTTTATGAACAGGACAATAGCAGCTATGACAAGTTCCTGCCTTCCGTATACCATAAAGAACCAACGCGCGGTTCCCCGTTTCTGATTCCTATATACGTGCCCGGCCTGGTGATTGGCCGGTCTTATGGAATAATCGATAAAAAAGAATATCTGTACAATTATGATAAAGTAACAGGCAATCTTTTATTGATAAAAAACAAAGAATCACCGATAGCAGTAGACAGGGAGTTGGTCAATTCATTCTGTCTGAAACTTGATAAGGGAGGATATATCTTTATGCGGGTACCCCTGATAAACTCAAATGAATTTTTCCAGGTTATCAATAAAGGGTCAAAATATTCCTGTTACAAATTATTTAAAAATATTTTCATCAATGCGAATCAAAAGACAAACGGATATGTAACCGATGGAAAGGACTATGACGAATACCAGGATGTCGAAACGTATTATATGGTGGATGAAAGAAAGAAGGAGTGGTTGATATTCGAGCTGACCAGAAAATCTATCAAAAAAACATTTGGTCCTCAAAACAATGCAGTCAATCAGTATCTTAAAGATCACCGGTACGACGATGTCACAGAATCCATGTTGTCAAAACTTGTCGAAGAACTGAATAAGTGATTACGCTATCTGATCCTGAAGTTTTTTTTCAATCAATTCCCACTCTGAAGAAATAATACTAAACAAATAAGTATTACCAACGGAACCGTCCCTTCTTTGTTTAAAATTTCGCAAGACGGCTTCAAATGTTGCCCCGATTTTTATGATTGCTTTCCGGGAGCGTATATTTCTTTCGTCTGCTCTCAATTGAATACGGTTTAACCCGAGAGCGTTAAATCCAAAATTCAAAATCAGCAATTTAGCTTCGGTATTTATTTTGGAACCAAAATATTTTGGATTGATCCAGGTCCATCCGATTTCGGCTTTCCTGTTAAGAACGTCCAGATCAAGAATCCGGGTACTGCCGATGATTTCCCGGGTGTGAATATTTTGTATCAGGAAGGGAAAGGCTTTACCGGACGCTTCATCTTCTTTTGTTTGCAGATACCATTTCATGAGCTCGTCCCTGCTATAAATTTCCTGGGGTAAATGTTCCCATATCGCCGGATCGGCTGAAAATGACAACAGTTCATCCATATATTTTTCTTCCACAGGTATCAGGGCAATCGTTTTTCCCTCGAGTACCGTGATTCCCAGGGCTTTTTTTTGCTGCTCATAGATATATGATACTACCGCTTCCTGTTCTGCCAGATTATATTCTAAATTTATTTTATCTGAAATGCGAAGAGCAAATGTTTTAAACATGGCAGTCATCAGAAACAGCGCAAACCAGATATTCTTGTTTTTAGCATCCGGATAAGTTTTCAACCACATGATATATTCAACTTCGGTCAGATATTTTTTTACAAATTTACCCTGCTGACCGGCAGCAACAGAGAAGTTTGTGTTTACGCCGATATACCACTCAGTCATTCTCAAAAACATTTTTCTGACGGGTCCCTCCATCATTGCCTTTGCATATAATGTCTCCTCTCTTATTAGTCCTTTTACTATATAAGTGGATACCCACCAGAATTCGTTACAGGTATCCCGGAATTCCTTTCCGGTTGGTTTGCGTATCAAATAGTCCCTGTCTGTTGAAGGATCAATGTTTTTAAACAGGTTGTCCTTGTCCAGCCATACGATGGTCAGGCTATCAGGTATAAACGCTGTATCCATCTTTTCCCCTGGAAACAGCGTCAGATCGATGCGGTATCCGTCTTTAAAAAGTATTAAATAATGAAAGGAATATGATTTTTTTTCTTCCCTGCCCATAGACTCCATTTCATCCGGCATCTGCCAGATGAGTTTTTCTCCAAAAACGGAGGTCCAGCTGTGGTCGGCAGTGAAAGAGTCCATCTGGTTTACGATGTATACAACATCAAAATCCTGGAGGTTATCGGGTGTTATCTTCGAATTGGCTCTGGAACCATTCAAAAGCACGGCCCGGATCCTGATGTCGTTTTCTGCATTGTTGACAATGATTTTCTTTATCTCGTCGGCGGTTCTCATTTGTTGTCCTGGTAATCGTTCAGCGAATCAAGCCGAAGGCCTGATATTAAAAAAAGATTGACTTGGTTAAACAGATCCGGTACTACTTTCTGAATGTACTAAAATACGACTATCCAGCTGTTGAAATATGACTGGCGATATATTTGATACCTGAATTAAATGTTGAAACGTAAAAATGGCCCGTATTCAGAGGAGAATACGGACCATTCACGTTAGACAGCATAGTGCTTACCAGACTGTCAAAGTAGCTACTACATTTCCTGCAGCATCGAACCAAATAACATATTTGGTATTGTTTGCATCCAGAAGAACTCCATATCGCTGAATCTGATTATTTACTGATACAGACAGCGCTGTTTCGAACACATAATTTGGATATGTATTTTCCAGATAAGTCAGGTCAGCAGATGGCAGCGAATCCTGAACAATATTCTGTATCTGCGGTGTGTTGAATTTGATCCCCTGTGGATAAAGAGATACTCTCCTGACAAAAACTCCGGCAGAAGTAAATACATCCGCGAACAGTCCATTGTCCTTAGAAATTACCAAAATACTGCTATCCCGGTTCCTGTATGCCCGCAGTAGGGTGTCGGAAGGATAGGTATCATTCAAATAGGAACTAACAACAGACGGCAGTGATGAAATAGCGAGCGTATCGCGGTGTTTACCATCGCGGTCATCAAAACGACCGCCATGATGCCAGCCATTGCCGTCTATATCTCCACGTTCACGTTGTTCCAACACTTTTTGAAAATTACCGGTTGCATCGAATAATAAACCAACCGGCTTCCCATTAAAATTAATAATCACGACATATCCGCCAATTGTTCCGGCACTGTCTTTAATTTCAAACACATTGTTAAAATGATAACCGGTATAGTTGTTTGCGAGATAATTTATTATTGAATCCGGCAATGCAGAAGATGCAATTGAATCCCGGAAATAATTCCTGTTGCATGTCTGCAGGAAATATACCGAATCAGTACCTGTTGAATCAGCCGCCACCGCGATTGTTGCCGATGTCGACGTCGTCGCGGGAGCTGTATTATTTGAACTGCCAGCCCGCGATAACTCCTTGTTGCAGGAGATAATAGAAAAAAATAAAACTGTGATTGGTAGTATGAAACTACCGGATTGGATAGCCTTGCGCATAAAGATTCATTTAAATGGATGAAAAATTCTTATCGGATTCACGATTCAAAAACAAGTAGAATTTTGCGCATGCGGCCGGATTATATTTTTGTTTGAATGATAACCAAAAAACGTTCCATTATTTTACGACACGGTTTCAACCCGCGTTGTCTGGATCTTGTTAACTTATGGTGAATGAACGGCGGAAAATGTTAACGATTCTTTTAGTTTTCTAAAGTCGCGGGGGGCGTGTTATGGGAGCGTTATGGACAAATATGGCGTGCAGTGGATGGTAAATTGTCCAGCCCAGGGGTTAGATATTCTCAAAAGGTACAGTACTTCATTCCAGTCTTGCTTTGTCAATAAAATTATTTTTGACCAGTTTCGGATTTTCAATCATATCAAAGAAATCCGACAGGAAGCCAATCATTTCTTTTTTGCTTCTCTGGGTCAGGTAATTGAAATTATTGATGAGATCGTAGATATTTTTTTTCTGTTTTCTGAAAGTATCCAATACAGTCTCCAATTCAGGCATCGTACGGGGAAATCCACGATATGCCCTTTGTGTGACTGATTCGATTTCAAGTTTCTCATCAGGGATGGAATAGTAGGTATTGACAAGCCCGGAATAATCAAAATCGTATGGTACTACATATGGCTTTGATAAGGTATCATCTTTAGAGAGAATCAATCTTGTGTTGTGTTCTACAGTAACGGCCCAGTCCGTATTTCCAATCATATATTCGAAAATAGCTACCATGGTCATTTGATTCCTGTCTGTTTGTTCAGTATTGAGTTTGTTTCTTTTCCATTCTGTACAATTATTACGGGTGGCAACATCTTTCAAGTCTTCCAGCAGAAATCCATATTCATTAATCGTTTTCTTTTTGCCGACCGTGTCTTCCCATTTTACATTCAGCAATCTGACCTGGAAACTTTTGGCGCATAATAAATTGTATATTTTATAGGCCAGATATTCTTTAAATAAATATTGCTCATGGTCCTGCGATACTTTACACTCGCTAACCAGCTTCATCGATTTCAATGAATGTAATTTTGCGGAATCCCTGTAATTGAAAACGAGTTTTACAGGGGGCACATAACAAAAATCACTTCTGAAATGGCCTCTTTTTTCCACCAGTATCTGGTCATTTACTTTTGTTCCGTCGGGTAAGGTTGTGATAAAAGTACCGGTCATATCAAAGCCCTTCTTGTTATTGTGGCTGAGAATTTTTGTCATATTCACCACTAAAGTTACATTGAGCAATGAGGTATCTTTAAAAAAAGCATTTCTGTCAATGACGGCAGACTGACCCATGGCAAAGTCAACGATGGTTGTACTAAACAGCCAGACCGCAAATAAAAGACGCTTCATTTTTTTCGATTGTAGATTAGGAATAAGGGTTCATGAGAAAGAAATAAAGAATGGAATCCTGTAATTAAGTTACACCAAATATCCTAAGTATTGGAAAAGAATCAGAAATATCCTACATTTCAAATTATTCCCGTTCGGCTGTCAAATAATTGAAACTCACTTTTGTATAAAATGTGCCGATACCGTTTAATACAGAAATCTGACTTATGTCTTATCCCGG
>DASXNJ010000263.1:0-5936 GCA_036495145.1 Puia sp. | reverse complement strand
TGATATATTCGTAACCGGATTCAATACCCCTCAGTGGAATACTGCCCTCTCCTTTGGCAACCCAACGGTGGCCAAAAACACAGGCTTCAATATTACCTGGAGATGGCAGGATTCATTTCTCTGGCAAAGTCCGCTGGTGAATGGCACAGTCCCCGCAGTCAGCGTACTCGATGCCCAGGTAAATTACCGGTTTGTAAAACAGCATACGACGATCAAACTGGGTGGGTCCAATCTGCTGAATCACAGATATATCCAGTATGCGGGTGGTCCGACACTGGGTGCCATTTATTATGTTGCCGTTACGGTTGATGGATTACTGCAGTAAGGCGTAGGGCGTAGGCGTAGGGCGTAAGGCTTAGCTCAGGAAGCAGGAAGCAGGAAGCAGGAAGCGGGCAGGAAGCGGGAAGCTTTGGGCTTTGCTTTAAGCCTTAAGCCTTAAGCCTCCTGCTTCCTGCTTCCTGCTTCAAGCTTCCCGCCTATAGGATATTACCCCATTTGTTTAATATTTAAACTTTTCGATTATCTTTGTGTTGTTACATAGTAATAACGCATGAAAAACAGAATGTTCCCAATTTGCTGTTGTTGTTGTACTGCAAACCGGATAAACCGGGTGGGGAAAATTCTTATATAGAAGAAGGAAAAAAATCATAAACTATACAAGGCTCCACTCAATGTGGAGCCTTTTTTATTTAAATATGCATCATTCAACCGTCATTGCAACGCCCGGTATGGCAGAAACATTAACAGAACTGCGATCCCAGATCGGGCATACTCCCTTAATCAGCTTTCCGAATATTTTTCGGAAGAAAAATGTATTGCTTCTTGCCAAACAGGAATGGAAACAACTGTCAGGCAGCGTAAAAGCAAGAGCTGCTTATGCGATTTTCCGCGACGCTATTGAAAAGAAACAACTGCATGGTGGTAAGATCCTGCTCGATGCGACCAGTGGAAATACCGGAATTGCCTATGCACAAATCGGAAAATTGCTGGGTATCCGGGTTGCTCTCTGTTTACCTGAAAATGCTTCTATCGAAAGAAAAGAGATATTGCAGTCACTCGGTGCTGAACTCATACTGACCTCCAGGTTCGAAGGAACTGATGGAGCCCAGGAAATCGCCCGCAGCATGGCTGAAAAATCACCCGAACTTTATTTTTATGCGGATCAGTATAAAAATGAAAATAACTGGAAGGCCCATTATCATGGTACCGCAGTTGAAATTTTAAATGAAGTTCCCGATATCACGCATTTTGTTACGGGGCTGGGAACTACGGGTAGTTTTGTCGGAACATCCAGAAGATTAAAAAAGGAAAAGCCATCTGTGAGACTGATATCTCTGGAACCCGATAATCCACTTCACGGACTTGAAGGATGGAAACATTTGGAAACAGCTGTGGTACCGGGCATCTATGATCCCTGGATTGCGGATGAGAATTTAGTAATTGATACGGAAGAAGCTTATCAGATGATTGTAGAGGTAAAAGAAAAAGAAGGTTTGATTTTGAGTCCTTCATCAGCAGCCAACCTGGTTGGCGCCATCCGGGTGGCATCAGAAATTGAAAGCGGTGTGGTGGTCACGCTGTTGCCGGACAATGGAGACAAATATGGAGAACTGATAAATAAATTATTCAAATGATAGTCGTTGAATCCCGCCCGCTCACTGAAATGAAAACGCATGCCCTGACCACTTTTCCGGATGAATGCTGCGGTTTTTTATATGGTAACGAACAAAGCGACAGCCGCGTGATTTCGAAAATTTGGAAAGTGGATAATTCAAAATCCGGGGATAAAAAACGTAGGTTCGAAATCTCGGGGAAGGACTATATGCTCGCAGAAAAATTTGCACTTGAAAATGAAGTTCTTTTGCTGGGCATTTATCATTCCCATCCGAACCATCCGGCCATTCCGTCAGAACACGACCGGGTAGCAGCACTACCTTATTTTTCGTATATTATTCTTTCAGTCAAAGACGGAACGATAGATCATGCTCGCAGCTGGCGATTGAATGACGTTTCGCAATTTGAAGAAGAAATTTTTACACCTGCACATTTAAATCAATCCATATAATGGCAACAGTAATTATTCCAACACCACTCCGAAAATTTACGAACCAAACGGCGAAAGTAAATATAGAAGCATCAACCGTAGGTGAAGTGATAGACCGGATCACACTTGATTTCCCGGAACTCAAGAAACATATTCTCGACCAGCAGGGAATTATTCGATCATTTGTAAACATATTCGCAGGTGATGAAGATATCCGGGATCTGCAAAAAGAAAAAACACCTGTGACTAATTCAACAGTCATAAGTATTGTGCCGGCCATTGCAGGCGGCTCATTTTAAAAAAAATATCATGTCATACCAGGATGTAGAATTTACCAGGGAAGAACTTGCGCGTTATAACAGACATATCATCATTCCCGGATTTGGTGAAGAGGGTCAAAAAAAATTAAAAGAAGCAAAAGTTTTAATTATCGGCAGTGGTGGTTTGGGTAGTCCTGCCCTGCTCTATCTCACAGCTGCCGGCGTCGGAACAATAGGAATTGTCGATTTTGATGTGGTGGACGACAGCAACCTGCAGCGACAGGTAATATTTGATATCAGGGAAATAGGAAAACCCAAAGTAGAGGCAGCCAAGCGGCGATTGGAAGCGTTGAATCCCCATACCCGTTTTATTTTGCACAATACACATATGAATTCAGGTAATGCCCTGGATATTATAAAAGATTATGATGTGGTAGCCGACGGAACAGATAATTTTCCAACACGTTATCTCGTCAACGACGCTACTCTGTTGCTTGACAAACCCAATGTGTACGCTTCTATATTCCAGTTTGAAGGTCAGGTTTCAGTATTTAATTTTGTGAACAAAAAGGGAGAAAGAGGTCCCAACTACAGGGATCTTTATCCCACACCACCCCCACCCGGATTGGTTCCCAGCTGCGCAGAAGGTGGCGTACTCGGCGTGTTGCCGGGAATTATTGGAAGTCTGCAGGCGCTTGAAGTCATTAAGGTAATTACAGGTATCGGCGAGCCCTTGTCCGGAAGATTCTTCACGTTCGATGCTTTGAATTTTGAAAACCGGACTTTTAAAATCAAGCGTCGCGATGATAATCCGGTGAATGGTAAAAATCCCACCATACATGAACTGATCGATTACGAGCAATTTTGTGGCATGCGTGCGGTGGAAGAAAAACCTGCAAAAGAAATTACCGCCCGGGAATTATATGACTGGCAGGTGAAGGGTAAGAAATTTAAATTGATCGATGTCAGAGAGCCATCGGAATATAAGATAGTCCAGATTGGAGGTACTCTGATTCCTCTGTCAACCATTTCGGAAAATGCCGATCAAATTCCGGATGATATGGATGTGGTCGTATTATGTAAATCCGGCATAAGAAGTCTGAAAGCCATAAAAGAACTGGAAGAAAGATTTGCATTCACCAATCTGTATAATCTGAAAGGAGGGATCCTGGCATATATCGATCAGGTTCAGCCTGAACTGACCCGATATTAAAAAGCCGGAAGATTAAAATGAGTGCACAATAAAAATGGTAGTTGACTTCAAAAATCAACTACCATTTTTTTACCGTCCCTTATATTATCGCCTTTCTCTTTACGTTTTTTACGAATTAAATTCAGACTTCGTACGATTGTATGCTGTGTAACCCTTATCAACCACATCTTCAGCATCACCCTTCATTGAAGAGAACTTTTCCTTTACACCGTCCACCAGATCGGTAAATTTTCCTTTAATATTGTCGGCCAGATCGTTGGACTGTTCTGAAATCTTGCGACGCGTTTCTGTTCCTTTATCCGGTGCAAATAAAATTCCCAATGCTGCTCCTACGGCTGCACCGGCTATAAAACCAAAAAGTGTTTTAGAAGTACTCATGTTTTGTAATTTTAATAATTTTAAACAGTTTTGATTTATATATCTAAAATCCTTGCCAGAATCGTTAAAATCTAAAAAAACTTTTTAAAACAGGGGCGAAAGGCAAAAAATTAACTCGTTGGCTTAAACAGTGTGGCATATAACATCCTGATTTGAGAAAAACAGTGTAATAAACCGTTTTGCTGATAGCGAATCATTTGCCTGATCGTATCATAAAGGAAAGGCTCATTTAAAACTTCCCGGTACGTTTTCAATACCAACTGCTCGCCGAGATTCAGTTGCACAAGGTCCACCATATAACCCGGTACTTCGATATTTGTATCCGGCTGATCAACTCTGTTAAAATCAGTTTTTATCCGATCCTGCAATTTGCCACCCAGCGTTTCAATGTGTGCGATCAATTCATTCGCATATTGTTTACTCTCCTGAGCCAGTGCCAGCAGGGATAATTTTAACTGTAGATTCTGGATTCTTTTTGCTACCTGTTCGTAATTATTTTTTACCTCCTGCAAAGCATTCAGCAAGCGGGTTAGTTTATCGAGAATTATTGCGGGGGTCTTATGGGCAACAGAAGCTATCATAAATAAGGATTTTATAAGGAAGGACAACAATTATACTAATTTAATTAATTATGAACGGATTAGCAAAAAAATAACTGTTAGATATTCATCTAACAGTTCAATGTTTACACTCGCATTCATTAATCCGCAGATCCGCGAATTACTTTGAGTAAAACAGCTACGACGGCTATAACGAGCAGGATGTGAATGATACCCCCAGCGTGATAACCGAGAAAACCGATCGCCCAGGCGATTACCAGAATGACAGCAATGATGTACAACAGATTTCCCATAATGATCATTTAAAGATTTAAATCCAATTTTGAAAGTTGTCCTACCTGAAATAAAATATGTCCTGTAAAAAGTTCTCTTACAATTTAATTAAATTCATCCTGATTGGACTCATTCCTTTAAAATGTGGCTTGAAAAGAGAAAATTTGTCTACAAACCGGGGAAAGATCCCGACAGAAAACTATTCTTTAATTTTGTCAAGGGTCCGATTAATCAGATCCAGGCTCAGCGGCTTACTTAGAAAACCATCCGCACCCCGTTGAAAAGCCCTGTTTTTGTCAGAGATACTATCGTTGGCAGTAACCATGATCACCCGCGTTTGCGGATAATGAAGTTTCAGGTAGGGAATAAAGTCTATCCCCTGGCCATCGGGCAGGTTATTATCAAGGAAAACCAATGAAGGAGTGTCTGAGTACATTGCACGTGCCGCTTCGGCCAGATTATAGGCATGACCTGCCTTCAGATTTCTTTTATGAAGGATTCTATCAAAAAGAAAACAGACATCAGGTTCATCGTCAATAATTAACACTTTTGAATATACTCTCTCCCCCATAGTCTCTATCTATTGGTCATTGGATTCAATTCCCTTGCCAATAAACTGGTACGGCATTTGGATTTTACATCACTAAACAAACTAAGCATATGATAAAGCCAGCTGAGATGACTACATTAAGCCAGGTAATTGAAAAACTGAGACTAAAGCGTCAGGATAACGAATTTATCATGACACCTGAGGGTTTTACGATTGGCACTGGAAAATTCTATCAACCGCAGGATCTGAAAATCATCAAAACTTACCGATTCGAAGGAGAATCAGATCCCGCTGATTCATCTATCCTGTATGTGCTGGAAGGCAACGACGGTACCATCGGATACAGTGTCGATTCCTACGGTGCATTTAGTAATCACGACGACGTGGATTATGACGGATTTATCGTAAAAGTCCCCGTTGAAGAGAGAGACGAGCAACTGATATTTACGGACTGACGATGATGTCTTTCCACGTTATAAAAAAGGGTGGCAATCCATCATGTGCTTTGCTTTAAGCTTTGCGCCCTAAAGCTTTGAGCATTATTGTATAGCTTTAGGCCTTATGCATTGGGCTTATATGAGGCTTCTCCAGATCATACTTTTCACAATTTTTTCATTTTTTGGTCGGTCACAACATCTCCAATTATTACATTCAGGAG
>DASXNJ010000262.1:0-18226 GCA_036495145.1 Puia sp. | reverse complement strand
ATTATGGTTCACCCACTACTTCTGATAAAGCCCTGATGCCCTTTCCGGCATTAAAAATGGGTCCTGGCGATTCGGCCAGAAGTCATACGGCAGATGAGTATATTTATATCGAGGAGATCCGGGAAGGCATCGTAACCTACATAAGATTACTGGAAGAATTCATATAATGAACAGGGACTAAAGCGTTAAAAAAATGAAACTCTGGGAAAAAAAGGGATCGGATATAAATACTCAAATTGAAAAATTCACCGTTGGCCGTGATCCTGAATTCGATATGCTACTGGCCGGATATGATGTACAGGGTTCGATGGCGCATGTAAAAATGCTCGCATCTGTTAAGATGCTGAATCCGGAAGAAGCGGATTTGATTCTGAAAGAACTTGAAAATATTGAATCAGAGATAAAACAGGGACGATTCCTTATCGAGGACGGGGTTGAAGATATTCATTCACAGATTGAACTGAATCTGACAAAAAAAATCGGTGAGGCAGGAAAAAAAATTCATAGCGGCCGGAGCCGGAATGATCAGGTAGCTGTTGATATCAAATTATTCCTTCGGGCAGAAATTCAGGAACTGAGATCGGAAGTCAAGAAACTTTTTGATTTACTGATTTCTTTAAGCGCGCAATACAAAAACGATTTGCTTCCCGGATATACTCACTTGCAGATTGCGATGCCTTCCTCCTTTGGGCTTTGGTTCAGTGCCTATGCCGAAAGTCTGGTGGACGATCTTGAGATTTTGTCAGCAGCCTACCAGGTAGTCAATAAAAATCCGCTGGGAAGTGGCGCCGGATATGGTTCTTCTTTCCCATTAAACAGGAAAATGACCACTGAATTGTTGAGGTTTAAAAGCCTTCATTATAATGTGGTGTATGCTCAAATGAGTCGGGGAAAAACGGAAAAACTGGTGTCATTTGGCATGGCTTCAATTGCAGCTACTCTTTCACGGCTGGCGATGGATGCCTGCCTCTATATGAACCAGAATTTCGGATTTATTTCATTTCCTGATGAACTGACAACCGGCAGTAGTATTATGCCGCATAAAAAAAATCCGGATGTTTTTGAATTAATCCGCGCCAGGTGCAACCGGATCCAGTCCATTCCCAATGAACTCAGTCTTTTGATAAACAATCTGCCATCGGGCTATCACCGGGATATGCAACTAACAAAGGAAATTTTATTTCCTGCTATTGAAGATTTAAAAAGCTGCATCGGTATGACGATACTCATGTTGTCCCATATACAGGTAAGAGAGGGCATTTTGCGGGATGAAAAATATAAATACCTGTTCAGCGTGGAAGCTGTAAATGATCTGGCCAATCAGGGCGTTCCGTTTCGGGATGCTTATAAGACGGTCGGCGACCAGATTAATAAAGGCGAGTTTTCTTTTGATCAGTCGAAACCGCTGAAACATACACACGAAGGAAGTTTGGGAAATCTTAATCTGAGCGAAATCAAATCAGAGATGGAAAAAGTATTAACAAAATTCTGATTCAATATACGTTACCGTAAATATCGATTCGCTTGAGCCGATTTCATTTAATTGTACGATCAAAGATTACCACATAAAGATTATTCAGTAAAACTGTATTATTCCTGTTGGACGCGGGTCGGTGTGTCTTTTCCTGAAATGATTGAAGCTGCACTCAGCCCGATGGCACGAATGATTTCAGTCATATTTCCGAGGTCAAGGGTTCCGATTTCATCGCCTGGTTTATGATAATATTTTTCAACATCCATTTTGGATGTTGAAATACTATGTGCCGGTACACCCCGTTTGGCAAGCGACGCATTGTCTGAACGAAGAAACAGCTGTTGTTCCGGGTAAGGGTCCGGATAAAATTTAAATTTAGTATTTCCCAAATTATTCTGCAGGATGGCACCTAAATCCGATCTGTCATATCCAGAAATATAGGCGGAGTTTTTTCCCCATTTGCTTTCGGTACCAATCATTTCTATATTCAGCATCGCTACGACTTTATCAGGATTGAATTTTCCTGAAAAATAAGCTGATCCGAATTCACCAATTTCCTCGGCAGTAAAAGCGGCGAATATTAAAGTTCTCTCATTGTTATGAGCCAGGCTGAAATATTGGGCCAGCGCTATCACCGCTGTCGTACCCGATGCATCATCATTTGCTCCATTATAGATGGAATCCCCGGCTTCATCGGGCCTACCAATGCCGAGATGATCATAATGTGCAGAAAAAATAACAAATTCGTCAGGCCTTGATTTTCCGGGAATCATGCCAATTAAATTGGTCAGCGTCCGTTGCTTAATTTTTTGTCTTACCTGTATCAGGTATTGACTCGGATCCACCGATGTGAGAATATAAATACGATTTCCTTTCCCACTGAACTGTGACATATGAAGCGCTGCCAGTCGGGCAAACCTTTTTTCCAAAGAAGTGTCTACAAGGATTAAGACATTTTCTTCTGATTCCAGATATTTTAAAACGGTTTCTCCAAACTCAGCTGATTTTTTTACAATTACCTTTTTATAATGGTCATCCTGGGTGATTGTCAGAGACGATTCTGCCGAGAATGCCACCAAATTTTTTTTGTCAACCTGAGTACCGTTTATTATAATTGATGCATCCGTGGATTCCGGTTCCACGATGGTAAAGGTCTGCGTATAATCTTTCGATCCCGGAATTGGTTTCAGGCCTGCCCGGGAAAATTCTTTTTCTATAAAAGCAGCTGCTTTTTCAATACCAGGAGTAAATACCTGACGCCCCTGCATATCATCTGCTGCCAGGGTTTTTTCGATCCTGCCTACTTCGGATTCACTAATAACCGGAGATGTCTGTGAATGCACAAATAAATGAACGATCAGTAGAACTGATAAAAAGTATAAACGCATATCTTATTTTATGGGATAATTATAAACTCATCATTTCCTTGAACTTGACCGTTTGTCTTCTGCTGACTTCAATTTTTTCGCCGCCTTTTAATTCCAACAGAAGACCGCCGTTAAAGTACGGCTCAATTTTTTCGATGAGTCGCAGGTTCACGATATGTTTCCGGTTTGCACGAAAAAAAACTTTTTCATCCAAACGTTCTTCCAGTGCATTCAAAGATTTTAATATGAGTGGTTTATTGGATTGGAAATAAATTTTTGCATAGTTCCCGACACTTTCAAAGAGACGGATTTCTCCCAGTTTCACAAACCAGCACCTTTCTCCGTCTTTTACAAAAACCTGATCTGTTTCATGGAGCAGGCTTTTATTAACCGCAATCTCGTCTTCGGAAGCAGATTCGCGATCGCGTGTTTCTTCCAGGTGAAGTTTGTGCAATGCATCGGCAAGCCTGCGGGGTTCAACAGGTTTTAACAAATAGTCCAATGCATTTACTTCAAACGCTTTCAAAGCATAATCGTCATAAGCCGTTGTAAAGATCACGTCAGGCGCTTTGTCGAGTTCTGCCAGCATATCAAAACCCGTTTTCCCTGGCATCTGAATATCCAGGAATATCAGGTCAGGGTTGAGGCTATCGATTTTTTCAATGCCTTCATTTGCATTGGCTGCCTCGGCGATGATTTCAATTTCCGGAAATTCCTGTAGCAGCTTTTTTAATTCATTGCGGGCCAGTCTTTCGTCGTCAATTATTACAGCTCTGATCATTTAGATAAGATTTAAGTCAATGGTATATGTAATTCTGCTTCCACCATATTTCCGTTTATTTCCCGAATATTGAAATCTGCATCTTCACCGAACAAAAGATGCAGCCGGTTGCGGGTACTCGCAAGTCCAAAGCCGTCTTCATCACCCGTTTTATTTAAACGCCCTGTATTCCGGATCACGAGTTGATGATAGCGCTCCTTTAAATTAGAAACAATGGTCACCGTTCCTCCGCTCACCTGTTTACTGATACCATGTTTAATGGCGTTCTCAACCAGTGTCTGCAGCATCATTGGCGGAATCTGTTGTGTTAAGGTATTTTCTGCGATTTCATACTGCACGTTCAACCGGTCCTCAAAACGAATATGTTCCAGGGCCAGATAATCCTTCACGATATTCAGCTCTTTCTCAAAGAAAACAGTTTCCTGTTTCTCCGTTTGCATGCTGCTTCTCAAAATATTGCTCAGTTCCGTGATGGCCGTTCTGGCTCTCAATGGATTTTCATCGATTAATGCCCTTATGCTATTGAGTGCGTTAAAAATAAAATGTGGATTAATATGACTTTTAATTGTTTTCAATTCCAGTTCTTTTACCAGCGCCTCCAGTTTCAGGGTATCCAATAGCTGCTTTCTGCTTTTTTCAATATAATGGAAGAAATAATAGATCAGCGTCCAGGGAATAATATAGACTGCATTTTCAACGGTTACCAAAAGAAACCGCGTAGAAAACTCCAGCCTTTTACTTGTGTTGGACGGATCGATCCAATTGATTATCGTTATTCGAAGAATTGCGTCTAACAAACAAACAATCAAAATGCCCAGAGCCAGTCTCGATAATGCTTTTTCAACAGGCAGCAATAACCAGCCTGCCCGGTGAATAAAAATTCTGAATAAATGAGTCGTGAAAATACCCACAATCAATTCTAGTCCAAGGGAAACAAGAAATTGCGAATCCACTTTTTTGCCAAAAAGAATATTGGCAAAGACGAGAATGAGGCCAAGACCTCCCCACCCTCCGATCTGGAGCCACCAATAGTATTTACTAGTCTTTTGCATAAGTTCAGCCGGTAACAAATCTATAGGATAAATCCACTTTTTCCGTATTTTAAGTACTAATGGGCATTTCCGGCCTTCTGGCGGTCACCCGACTCCGGGAAGGGAGTCCGGTCCACCTGCTGTATATGTCGATGGAAAACGTTATTTTTACCGGTTTAAATGAAGCAGATGGACCTTGAACCGGGACCTCTTTTAAAAACCGTTGATTCCCCTGAAGACCTAAAGAAATTCACCAGGGATCAGTTACAACAACTCAGCGACGAACTGCGTCAGTATATTATTGATGTAGTAAGTCTCTATGGAGGTCATTTTGCGGCCAGTCTGGGTGTTGTCGAGCTTACGGTTGCTTTGCACCATGTATTTAACACGCCTTTTGATCAGTTGGTTTGGGATGTTGGGCATCAGGCATATGGGCATAAAATCATCACCGGACGCCGTGATAATTTTTCCACAAACAGAAAATATAAAGGTCTAAGCGGTTTCCCAAACCGGTCTGAAAGTATCTATGACACTTTTGGAGTTGGCCACTCATCCACATCGATTAGTGCTGCCCTCGGTATGTCCATGGCCGCAAAATATAAAGGCGAGACGGACAGAAAAGTAGTAGCTGTGATCGGAGACGGCGCGCTGACGGCCGGCCTGGCTTTCGAAGGAATGAATCATGCCGGTGTGGCTGATTCGGACCTCCTTATTATTCTCAATGACAATTGCATGAGTATCGACCCCAATGTCGGTGCTTTAAAAGAATATTTGACTGATATCACGACTTCCCAAACATATAATAAATTCAAGGATGATATCTGGAAAGCGCTCGGCAGACTTCCGGTCGGCGGCCAATTCAGCCGCGAAATCGCCAGTAAAATCGAGCACAGCATCAAAAGTTTTGTAAGCAAGAGTAGCAATTTGTTCGAGGCTTTAAAGCTGAGATATTTTGGTCCGATCGATGGACATAACCTCAATAAACTGGTGGATACGCTGCAGGATTTGAAAAATATTCCCGGACCCAAACTTTTGCACATAATAACAACCAAGGGAAAAGGCTATTCCCTGGCTGAAAATGATCAAACCAAATGGCATGCACCAGGTTTGTTTGATAAAATTTCAGGTGAAATCTACAAGAAACAATTCGATACTGTACAGCCGCCAAAATACCAGGACGTATTTGGGCAAACGATTATCGAACTGGCTGAAAAAAACCCGCAAATTTTTGCGATCACGCCGGCTATGCCCAGCGGCAGTTCGCTGAAATTCATGATGGAAAAAATGCCTGATCGCGCGTTCGATGTTGGAATTTGTGAACAGCATGCTGTTACATTAAGTGCAGGTATGGCGACACAGGGGATGCGGGTATTTTGTAATATATACTCAAGCTTTATGCAAAGGGCATACGATCAGGTGATTCATGATGTAGCCATACAGGATCTGCCCGTGGTATTCTGCCTTGACCGGGCTGGGTTGGTAGGAGAAGACGGTCCTACCCATCATGGAGCCTACGATATTGCTTATATGCGATGTATTCCAAACCTGATTGTCAGTGCTCCCATGAACGAAACTGAATTACGAAACCTGATGTATACAGCGCAATTGGAGAAAAATCTTCATCCCTTTGTGATAAGATATCCCAGGGGAGAAGGCGTTTTACCAGATTGGAAAACCCCTTTTCAGGAAGTTGAAATCGGAAAAGGCCGAAAATTAAAGGATGGTAAGGAAATTGCGATCTTATCATTCGGACACCCCGGAAATTTTGCTACTGCAGCGATCCGGAAACTCAGAACGGAAGATCTGGACGCCGCTCATTACGATTTGCGTTTTGTAAAACCCCTGGATGAAGAACTGCTACACGAAGTATTTAAAAAATTCGATAAAATAATCACGGTGGAGGACGGAACTGTCGTTGGCGGTTTCGGATCTGCCATTCTTGAATTTATGGCAAAAAATCAATATCAGGCCCGCATCGTTATGCTTGGTATACCCGATAAAATCATAGAGCACGGATCACCCAAACAGCTTCAGCACGAAGCAGGATTTGATGCAGATGCCATATATGAAGCAGCCGGGAAACTTCTTTTGGAAGCCCAGCGTCCCCTTGTAAACGCCTAGCTCTTTTTATATTAAATTTCGTTTCCCAACAATTTTCACGCTGCAAACTGAAGTGGAACTTCAATGGCCAGTAATTGCGCATTTTGTAAGGCCTCTATAATTATTTTTTCTGCATCGGTAACTCCGACTGCATCTCTCCTGGAAAGAGTTTGACTATCCGTCTTAACGACTCCTTCAATTACAAATAAATACAATCCGGAATTTTTCCATTTCATTTCATAGTTTATAGATTTCCCTGCTTCCAGATCCACCAGCGAAAATCGGGCATCCTGATTGATATTTAATCCCTGTTCAGAACTATCCGGACTTACCACTGTTTGCCAATTATTTTTGCGATCCTTCAGATCAAAGGTTTTTTGTCCGTATACAGGCTTTATATTTTTGAGCTTTGGAAAAACCCAGATTTGCAAAAACCTTGCTGTTTCTGTTGCTGAAGAATTGTATTCAGAATGACGCAGCCCTGTTCCTGCACTCATGATTTGCACGTCTCCCTTCCGTATGATCCCTTCATTCCCGGTACTATCTTTATGCGATAAAGCACCTTCGAGTGGAATAGACACAATCTCCATATTATCATGTGGGTGTGCGCCAAATCCGCCCCCGCCTGCCACGGTATCGTCATTTAATACCCTTAATGCTCCAAAATGCAATTTCTTTGGATCGTGATACTGTCCAAAACTAAAAGAGTGGAAAGAATCCAGCCAGCCATGATTGGCATGGCCTCTTTCGTTTGCGGGATATAATACTGTTTTCATGTTTTATTATTTAATGTTGAAACATCAAATAACATACCTGTCTGTTGCTTAAAGCTTGAGGCGTTAAACTGAACGTCGTTTTGTCATAAATCTCGATAAGTTCTGCCAGCTCCTAAGATATTGGCAAGACTGGCTATCATTTCAATCTTTGAATTTCTGCTAACCTCCGCCATATCGAAACCGTACCTCAGTTGGGTCATAGCCGTATCAAGTCCAGATCAAGTCCACCTTTTTGTGGACTTGATCTGGACTTGACACGGCTCAGATAATACTGATTACCGTATGAAGCCCGGAAGAAGATACCAGAAAGACAAAAAAAAAGCGGGGGCTTAAGGCGTTGAACGTTAGGCGTTATCCGTTATGT
This sequence comes from Puia sp., assembly GCA_036495145.1. Lineage (GTDB taxonomy): Bacteria > Bacteroidota > Bacteroidia > Chitinophagales > Chitinophagaceae > Puia. The sequence continues at coordinate 10,333 of DASXNJ010000262.1, read as the reverse complement.
GTTCTTCATTATACTCCAGTATGAAATTATTTCTCCCCTCCCCGACTAAAATATTCATATAGCCCAGTTGTACAAGCTCCAGAATAGAAAGGAAGAGAAAAATGGCATGAATGCGGTTTTCACACGAATAAATGATCTTTTCGAAGGGAACGGTGTGTTCGCGGCCCACCAATTCAATAAGGTATTCCCTGCTTGTTTCAATAGTGTAATTGTATTGGACTACGGTATGGTGCGGTTGGTTGTTCCGCTCCTGCATCCTTTGAATAACTTTCTCGAAAGTCTTCATCAGTTTGAACAGGCTGATGGACTGGATTTCAGTCCCTTCACCGGACTCTTCGCCGATCTGAAGTAATTCTCTATGAAGATTTCCCCGGCGGACTAATTTCATCCTTTGCTCTTCCATTTCTGCGAGTCGCGCCGCAGCTTCCTTATACCGTTTATATTCAAGAACCTTATTCACCAGTTCCTGACGCGGATCGATTTCATTGCCCTTATCATCCAGTTCCTTCCTTGGCAGTAACATTCTGGCTTTGATGCGCATGAGGGTAGAAACAAATAATATGAACTCGCTGGAGAGTTCGATATTCAGGGTTTCTTCCTTGTGAATGAAGTCCAGGAAATCTCTGATTAGTTTGTGAATCGGTATATTATAAATATCCAGTTCATCTCTTTCGATGAAAAATAACAAAAGGTCAAAAGGACCTTCAAACTGGGACAACCTGATTTGATATGAAGCGGAATGCATGGGCATCGTTGTTTGCAAGAATACTCAAAAGCCTAAAGCCGAAAGCCCAAATCCTAAAACTTTTGTTGACATTTATGTCACATCAGGCCTAAAGTCCGAAGCCTAAACTTTTAAAAAATGCCACTACTAAATAATTCTGATTTAGACTAACAACCAAAATGTTTTGGGCTCAGGCTTTGAGCTTTAGGCTTATTACAGTTTCAACTGCAGGCCTATACCCAGTAGTTCCTGGAGTTGGGGCTTGGGACCTCCGGATGTGCCATCTGACTTGACTGAATGAACATCGTCATCATAAATGAGGTTGAACGCCAGGGTCATTGTCAGAATGCCTGTTACTTTTACAGCCAGGAGGTTAGTCAGATAAACGTCCACATCCTGCGGTTTATGTAAGTAATTTGAAAAGAGATCAAGACGCCCGGTATAAGTTGCGTTTTCGCTGATTTTAGTGGTGTAAGAAATAGTAGAAAAAGCTCCGAATTCAAGACGGACATGTTTTCCTGTGTCAACACCATAAGCCCCCTGGGCTGATAGTGAGTCATTTTTTACGATGGTCCATCTGAATGTTGCCGGTGATATAAAGAAAGAAAATTTCTTGTCAGGCATGTAATTGAGGCCCGGGGACAAGACGATATAAGCAGGCGCAAGAAAATCTGAAGTCAGCACCGGGGCCTTACCAGAAGGATATGCGTATCCGGGTGAAAACTGAGTCCGGAAATTCAATAGTCCGCCAACATACCAGTTCTTTCCAATATCATACCCGTATTTTGAAAGGAGATCAATTTTATCGTCTGATTTCCGGCTTCCAAGACTGGTTGTATTTAAAAATCCATATGCCAGATCCAGGGTATTATCCCAACTGTTTTTCCCTTTTTTGTAATATGCATACCCACTAAAAAAAGCAGATAATCCGAGTGTGCTATTGTCACCACCTGCTGCCCAGTTATCCTGAGCACCCTGCACCATTGTAAAACGGAGAAGCCCCCCTGTTTTCCAAACCTTGGGAATGGTATCATTGGGATCTTTCTTGATTTCCCTGTTTGCTTCATTGCGCATTTGTTGTACGGACTTGTCCTGCGCCTCAGTCACATATATACTCAGTATGGCCAGAACACCCAATACGATTTTTTTCATATAAAATATTTTTCCCTGATTGTAAAAATTCACTTTGAGATTAATGGCAGGAAATCAGATCAATAAAAATAAATCCTGGTTATGGTTTTTTGAGTTCGTCTCTTATTTCGGTCAGGAGTTTTTCAGTCGCTGAAGGTTCAGCTGCTGCGGGTACTTTTTTATTTTCAATGGCCTTGAAGCCTTTGACAATCAAAAAAAGTATAAAGGCGATGATAATGAATTTGATGACAGCAGCCAGAAAAAGACCATATTTTACTGCCCCATAAGTAAGTTTATCCAGATCCTGGGCGTTCGCTGCTTTTAAAGCAGGAGTCAGTAAAAGCGGTGTAATTACATTGTCGACCAGTGAAGACACAATAGCGCCGAAAGCACCGCCAATAATAACGGCAACAGCCAGATCTACTACATTACCGCGGAGTGCGAAGTCCCTGAACTCTTTTAAGATACTCATAAAAGCAATTTTAAAGATGGTTGATAAAATTGTTCCATTTTCAAATCAAACAGCCATAATTTCTCTTTCTTTGGAAGCCAGGTGTTTTTCAACCAAAGAAATATGCTGATCCGTAATTTCCTGCATAGTTTTCTCCGCATCCTTTGTCAGGTCTTCGCTCAATCCGTCCTTTTGTAATTTCCTGATTTCCTCAATCGCATCTCTCCTGATATTCCGCACGGCCACACGTGTTTGTTCCCCTTCGGCAAACGCTTTCTTCACGAATTCCTTTCTTCTTTCCTCTGTAAGCGGAGGCATAAAGAGACGGATGGTATTTCCGTCATTTTGCGGTGTTACGCCCAGATTGGCATTGATGATGGCCCTTTCAATAGGCTGTAACATGTTCTTTTCCCAGGGTTGAATGGTCAGTGTTCTGGCATCTATGGCCGATACATTGGCCATTTGGCTAATGATCGTCGGTACTCCATAATAGTCAACAGTTACGCCTTCCAACATTTGTGGATTAGCCTTCCCGGCGCGGATTTTTGTAAGTTCGTTTTCAAGGTGGGTGATTGCTTTAATCATGGAATCTTTAGCAACTTCCAAAGTAAAGTCTAATTCATCAGACATAGATGTAATTCTAAGTTCAACTTTGTTTACTGATGTGGCTGATTAATTTTTTTGTTCCAGCATACTATCGCGGATAAAGGTAACCAATTTCGATTCCTTTACCTTTTCATTTTTATCAATCCCGTCAGTTTCCCAGGTTAATGAATCCCGTGATCTGGAATAATATGCGACTGCTATAAAAGAGAAGAAAATAATAATAACAGATAAAATCAGGATGGTGCATCCCAGGGATCTTGCCAAATAAACAAATACGACCATACTCACGTTGATGGCTACCAGCAAAAGGGTAATGGTGCGATGGGAAAGACCCCTATCCAAAAGAAGGTGATGTATATGGTTTCGGTCGGGACTGAACGGGGAACGACGTTTAAATATGCGAATTGCAAATACACGGAGTGTATCGAGCAGGGGAATCATGAGAACAGTAAAACCGATGGCTGGTGAAGATACAATCGGATTTACAGACTCAGGTCCATCTCCCGGATCAATAAATTTAAGAACCAGGATCGCATTCACAACCCCAACCAGGAGAGATCCCGTGTCGCCCATGAATATTTTTGCAGGTTGAAAATTAAAAATCAGAAATGCAATCAGGCTTCCGCATAATGAAAATGCGAGCACATAGTAAGGTTCCATGCCGGACGCATTCATAAAAAAATAAATCCCGAATAACGCCGAAGACATCAAACCAAGCATGCCCGCCAGTCCGTCCACTCCGTCAATCAGATTAAATGAATTTATAATTACGATTACGGAGAAATAAGAAATCAGTAAACTGAACATTTCGGGCAATTCATGGATACCAAAAAAACCGTGCATACTGCGAATTTGTATCCGCCCATAGTAAATGATAAGAAATGCAGCGAGTACCTGTCCGATGAATTTTTTTATTGGCGTGAGTACCAGAATATCGTCTTTCAATCCCAAAAAGAAAATAACCATAGTCGCCGCAATAAAATATTGGAATTCGGAAGAATACTTAAAATTGATGGTCAGCAGGCATCCAAAAACAAAACCCGCAAAAATGCCGATACCGCCCAGCGGTGTAATGGCGACCTGATGAATTTTGCGTGCATCCGGCACGTCAAAAAGTTTCTTCATGTCCGCCACGTTAATGATTACCGGAATCGCCAGAAAAGTAATGGTGAATGATATTGACAGAGAAAGTAATACGTCAAACATGTACCTCGGTTTACATTAAATAATTTCTACCATTGCCAAAATCAAGCCTTAACTGTTCTCTCGTTCGTCCAGATTCAGATTACTAGGTTCAAAGACGTTCTGACGAGCAATGTTATCAATGTCACTGAGCGTATGAGCGGGCAAGTTAGAACAAAAGTTCAATATGTTCCGGGGCCATGGTAAATAATTTCCATTAGCTTTGCGCACTTTGGAATAAATCAATTTATATGGCTGATTTAAAGGCTATTGCTTCGCAAATACGACGGGACATTCTCAGGATGGTTCACGGTGCTTCCAGTGGTCATCCCGGAGGGTCTTTGGGATGTACTGATTTTTTTACCGCATTATATTTCGATGTCATGAAACATGATCCGAAATTTTCAATGGATGGTAAAAATGAGGACGTATTCTTCCTCAGCAATGGTCATATTTCACCCGTTTTTTATTCGACCCTCGCCCGGTCTGGTTATTTTGATTTAAAAGAACTTGCTACGTTCCGAAAATTGAACAGCCGTTTACAAGGACACCCTACCACCCATGAACATCTGCCGGGCGTTCGAATAGCCAGCGGTTCACTGGGTCAGGGTATGAGTGTAGCCATCGGAGCAGCTTTGAGTAAAAAACTCAATAAAGATTCAAATATTGTATTCTCCCTCCATGGCGACGGTGAACTGGATGAGGGTCAGAATTGGGAGGCTATGATGTTTGCTGCCCATCATAAAGTGGATAACCTGATTTCAACGGTTGACTGGAACCATCAGCAGATCGATGGTACCACAGATTCTGTGATGAATCTGGGCAATATCCGCCAGAAATTTGACGCTTTTGGATGGAAAACGCTGGAAACCAATGGGAATCAAATAGATGAGTTGCTGGGAACATTGAAAGAAGCCAAATCTCTGTTAGGTAAGAGCCAGCCGATTGCCATACTAATGCATACCGTTATGGGCAAGGGCGTGGATTTTATGGAGAATGACCATGGCTGGCATGGTATCGCCCCGAGTGACGAACAACTGGCTAAAGCTCTGGCACAACTTCCTGAAACGCTCGGAGATTACTAAAATACAAGCATAGAAGTATAATCAACTGACTAAATACCTAAGACTTCCACACTTCCTGACTTCCAGACTGGTTTTCAGGTTTTCAATTCAAAGGGTTGAAGAGCTGCTTTTCTGGCTGGTAACCAGGAAGCCAATAATACCACAATCAGTATTGTGCCCCCGACAAGCATGAAATCCCCGGGAATTAATTTGACGGGATAATAGTCAATCAAAAAATTTCCCTCCAGAGGTACCAGTTTAAAATTTACCTGCATCCAGCATAGTAAAATAGCAAGAAGAAATCCAAGCCCTCCGCCCATAACTCCTAACAGAATTCCTTCATTTAGAAAAATCTGCTGGATAAACCCATTGTCAGCTCCCATGGCTTTCAATACCTGTATATCTTTCTTTTTTTCAAGTACCAGCATAGTGAGTGCACCTACGATATTAAACGCAGCTACAATTAATATGAGTGTCAGGATAATGTAGATTACCCATTTTTCCATTTTCATGGTACCAAACAAGGTTTGATTTTGTTCATCCCTTGTACGAATCAGGAATCCCATGCCAAATATTGATTGCAGATTTTTCTTTAAATCACTGGTCAGCATTCCATCTTTTAAGGCTATTTCGATAGCCCCATATTGGTTTGAATCCAGGCCCAGCATCCGTTGCATAAAACCAAGATTGGTGATTACATAATGATTATCAAAATCTTCCTGAATCTTGAAAGTCCCCGATGATGTCAATGCATCCGTTCGGATGGCAGATGCGGCATCAGAGGGATTAACAACACCATTACGAAAGAGATTTACAGTCATAGGAACCGTTGAACGATCTGATTCTATATTTAATGAATATTCAATACCCGCCCCAAGTACTGCCAAAGGATGATCCGCAGAACCCACCTGGTAATTACCCTTAAAAATATTTTTTGACAGACCGTTGATGTTTTTATAGTTCTCGTCAACACCTTTCAATAAAACGGGAAGCATGTTATTATTGTATTGCAAAAGCGCCTGATCCTCTACCGTTAATGAATAACCGACAATGCCATCGGTCTGTTTCAGTTTGAGCAAACTGGTACCGGGAACATGAATGAATTTTCCCGAGGCCGGGGATATCTTTACATCCGTGTAAAAAGAAGTATAGAGAGAACGAACCAGGTCCTCAAGTCCGTTAAATACACTTAATAATACGATCAGTGAAGCCGTTCCTAAAATAATGGCACTCACACTAACCCATGAAATGATGTTAATGGCGTTGGTAGATTTTTTTGCTTTAAAATAACGCCAGGCGAAAAGGATCTTCAATTCAGAAAAATTAAGTCAGGATTTGTTTCCCGTATCAGGTTTCGTTTCGTTGATTTCTTTGAACAAGGTTTCCATTTTGTCAACATATTCCAGCGAATCATCGATATAATAAGTTAGCTGGGGCATACTTCTTAACTGGTTACGGATAGAAGCTACCAGATCGCGTTTAATTTCCCAGGCCCTGTCTTCAATCAGTTTAAGTGCCTCCTGAGGTTTCGGTATCTGATAAAAACTTAAGTAAATCCGTGCTTCAAAGAGATCGGGCGTGATCTTTACAGAAGAAATGGAAACCATACCACCCTGAATCATATTGAGTCCCAGTTTTTGAAATATCCTGTTAATCTCTTCCAGTAATAAAGCACTAACCTGTTTCTGGCGTTTACCTTCTTTCATATCATTGCCGATTTCAGTGTAAATTTACGGGTTTACGCACCATCCAGCTATAATGAAAAGATTTTCGACGATTCTTAAATATCTAAGTGATCAGAAAGGATATGTGGCTCTCTACTTCATTTTCAATCTGCTTTCCGTTTTATTTTCGCTCGTTTCACTAACCATGCTGGTCCCATTCCTTCAACTCCTGTTCGGAAAGGAAAAGATGGTTGAACAAATGCCAAAAGTGACATTTTCAGCTTCCAGCGTACTGGATTATATCAAATATATTCTGGGAATTCTGATTCGCGAACATGGTCCCATCTATGCATTGGGCGCTATTTGCGTCATTATCATCTTTTCCATTTTTTTTAAAAATCTTTTTCTCTATTTATCTCTGAGAATTCTGGGACCTATGCGAAACCGGGTATTAAACCGTCTTCGTTCAGATCTTTTTGCGAAAATTCTGGATCTGCCATTGGGATTTTTTACTGAACAACGCAAAGGCGACCTTATCAGTCGCATGAGCAACGATATCAATGAAATTGAATGGAGCGTGATCAGTACACTGGAGGGAGTTTTTCGGGAGCCGCTGACCATCCTCGTTATCCTGTTTACACTGGTGTTTTTGAGCCCGCCTTTATCCATTTTTTTGTTTGTCCTGCTTCCGCTGACTGGATTCATAATCGGTCGTGTGAGCCGTTCCTTAAAAAAACAATCCAATATTGCCCAGGAACAATTGGGTCTGCTCATGTCGATTCTGGATGAAACACTGGGTGGCTTGCGTGTGATCAAAGCATTCAACGCGGAAAAATTTCTCAGGAATAAATTCTTTCAAACAAATAATTACCTAAATCAGGTTAAGAATAAAATTATTTTTCGTCGCGATATGGCATCGCCCATGTCGGAATTATTAGGTGTCATTGTTCTGTGCTGTATTCTGTTTTTTGGCGGACAAATGATTCTCAGTCACAAATTCGCTTTGCAGGCCGAAGGATTTATTGCCTATATAGCCATCTTTACCCAGATCATAAACCCTGCAAAATCGCTTTCTACAGCCTTTTATAATGCACAACGAGGAACAGCTGCCATAAAACGAATTGAAGAAATATTACATGCAGATAATGTAATAAAGGAACCGGCAGATCCCACTCCTTTCCGCTCATTCAAAAAAAATATAGAATTTAAAAACGTAGGTTTTGCCTATGAAGGTGTAGAAGTGTTACACCATATCTCTCTCAATATAGAAAAGGGAAAGACGATCGCGCTCGTAGGTTCGTCGGGAGCTGGTAAGTCAACCCTGGCGGATCTGATTCCCCGTTTTCATGATGTAAGTGAAGGCGAGTTATTGGTGGACGCGGTAAATATTAAGAATTATTCTCTTCATTCTTTACGTGAACAAATGAGCATTGTAACGCAGGAACCCGTTCTATTTAATGATACCATTGCTGCCAATATAGCCCTTGGAACACCTGATGCCTCAATAGAGGAAATTGAAAAAGCAGCAAGGGTAGCGAATGCTCATCAATTCATTATACAAAAAGAAAATGGTTATCAAACGAATATAGGAGACCGTGGTTCCAAGCTTAGTGGCGGCGAAAGACAGCGCGTTACCATTGCCCGGGCCGTTTTAAAAAATCCACCAATCCTTATTCTGGATGAAGCTACTTCTTCACTGGACACAGAAAGTGAAAGGCTTGTTCAGGATGCGATTAATAACATGATGCAAAACAGAACCTGCGTGGTGATCGCCCATCGACTTAGTACCATCCGGCATGCGAACGAAATTATTGTGTTACAACACGGATCCATTGTTGAAAGAGGCACGCATGAAGAACTTGTATCCCAAAACGGATTTTATAAGAAACTCGTGGATATGCAGGAGATCAAGTAGTGTGGAAATATGGAACTGAGGAAACCGTACGATCAATATTTTCGGATCAGCACGACTCCAATTATCAGAAGTAACGCACCTATAATTTTCCCTGCGGAAATCTCTTTTACCGCTACGCCCAGCCAGCCAAACTGATCGAATAGAATGGCAATGAACATTTGTCCGGCAAGTACCAGACTGAATGATAGAACCACGCCCAGTTTAGGCAAAATATAAACTATACCCGCAACAAAAAAAGTTCCCAGCAAGCCACCGGACCAGATCCACCAGGGTGATTGTGAAGAAACGTATTCAAATTTAAACTGACCCGACAAAATAAGAAACAGCATCAATGCTATGGTACCCACTGCAAAAGATACAAACGCAGACATAATGGGACTTCCGGCTGTTTTTGCCAGCCGGGAGTTAATCGCTGCCTGCATAGGGAGAACCGCACCCAATGCGAGCGCTATAATTATAAATAACAGCCGGGATTGCATAGAAAAGCTTGAAGCCGGTTGCCCGAAGCGGGAGGTTTTCGCCTCATGCCTCTAGCCTCGAGCTTATTTGTTCATCGTCTGTTTAGCTTCTATACTGAGCGTAGCGTGAGGAACCGCTTTCAATCTTGCTTTGTCGATCAGCTTACCGGTAACCCGGCAGATTCCATAAGTCTTATTTTCAATGCGCATCATGGCTTTTTCAAGATGATCAATGAAAGTAATCTGACGACTTGCCATCTGACTCAGTTGTTCACGCTCCATACTCATACTTCCGTCTTCCATCGTCATATAACGGTTATCTGTTTCATCTCCTCCCATTTCATCGCGTCTTGTGATAAGACCTTGAAGATAAGCCAGTTCTTTTTTTGCTGAATCCAACTTTTTAGTAATCAATTCCCTGAACTCTGTTAACTCTGAATCACTATATCTCATGGTGGGTCCGGTTTGTTCCTGCTGGTGGATGTCCAGTACGGATTTTGTAAATTCCGGTTCATATTTGCGAACCGTTTTTGTTTTAATGTCGGGTATAACTACCTTAATCGCCTTTACAGGTGCAACGATCGTCTTTTTTGGTTCCGGCTTCACTGTCACAGGACTGGTGTTCTTTACCTGTTGTTTAAAGACCGGTTTTTTATCTTCCGTTTTTACAGCTTTTGTAACAACTGGCTGCACAGGCTTCGCTGCCTGCGGCAAAGGTGCAACAGGGGACGGCTTAACCGGGTGTGCGGGTGCTACAGGCTTTTTCACCTGTGTATTAGCCACAGTAGGTTTTTTTGTCGCTGGTGCAGTAGACGGTGTCTTTTTCGCTGGTACCAGGACTTTTGCATGGGCTGACTTACTCACTGGCGCTGCAGATTTCTTTACCACGTGTGTGTTTTTTTTAGGACTGTCCTTTTTTACAGGTTTTGCCGGCGCTACCTTTTTGGCAGCAACTTTCTTAGCTGCGGGTTTTGCTACCTTTTTGGGTTGCACTTTATTAACGGCTTTGACCGGTTTTTTCTTGATTGCCATATGGTTAGGCTTTTTTTGTGACAAAGACTGTTAAAGGGACGTCATTAACTTCAATTAGGGTGCCATTCGTTAATTCGGCAACCAAATCGAGTTTGTCTGCCAAAAT
>DASXNJ010000261.1:0-7928 GCA_036495145.1 Puia sp. | reverse complement strand
TTCCGCAAACAAAAACATATAAAGCATGTCATTAACTTTATTGGAAAAGTTGGAACTCAAAGATGAAAAAAGCATTTTAATTCAGGGTCTTCCTTCTTCGATAGAGAAGCAGTTTGCAAAACTGGCTTTTGCAAAGAATGTTACCCCCCTCCTTAAGATTAGGAAAATCGATTTTGCCCTGGTTTTTGCTGTGAACGAGACACAGTTGAGAGGCATTATTCACGAAGTATTGCCGGCTCTCGGAAAAGGAGGCAAATTCTGGGTTGCTTATCCGAAGACCAGTTCAAAAATTGCAACCACACTCAACCGGGAATGCAGCTGGACCTGTATTACAAACGCGGGATTCGAAGGCAGTACCGAAATTACCCTCGACCATGTGTGGACAGCTACCCGTTTTGAGAAGACGGTGATTTCGGGTCCGGCACTGATGAACAGGAAGTTTGAGGAGCTGGTTGGATAATTATTAGTTATTAGTTATTAGTTATTAGTTGAAAGCTGACGGTTGAACATTTGCCAGACCAACTTTCTTACAGACCTCCACTTTATTGCAGGCTTTATACTTAAACTTTGGTCTTTAGGCTTTGAGCTTTTGGCGTTAAGTCTGATCAGATTTTGACGATCACGGTACCGGATTGTCCCATGATCTGTTTCTCCATGTCTTTTAAATGAAGATGTGTTTGCATAAACACCATTTGTTCGTCGGGATTTTTTGATTTTTCAAGATCTTTCTGATTCATAATCATCAGACGCTGGATTTTCCTCAGCTTCAGGTAGGTGAGTGTCGATCTTACTTCTTCGAGGTATAGTTCTTCTCTTGTCGGTATTTTTCCTTCATAATGTGTCTTCCAGTTTTCGCTTACCTCATAGGGGAAGTCCATTATAGAAACTACTAATGCCCCCAGAGCCTGATCCTCATGATATAAGAAATTCCTGGCGGTTGGCTCCAGCTTTTGTTCGTACCAGGTTCTATAAAGATCCAATACGCTATAGAGGTTATTGTTGTCAAACATTTCTTTATCCTCTAATTCCGGAAGCAGATATTCCGCGACCGTTTTTTCCTCATCCCATTTGCGAAGACCGAATTCGAGCAGTGACCGGATGATGGCACGTTCCTGCTGTTCGTCACGGTTTAATAAATCATCCAGTTCTTCATCCAGGAAAATTTTCTCCGCCTGCCCGGTTTCCGCGGCAGATTCTTTAGCGGCCGTTTTTGATTCATACCTGCCGATTCGTTCGCGGATAAATTTATTTACAAGCGTGTTGAGGCCGTTTTCATCGATTTTCAATAATTCGGAAGAACGCCTGATATAATCCTGCTGTCTTGTAAAATCTTCTGCTTTATTGATTCTTGAGATGGTCTCTGCTATCTGGCTGACCAGCTTTGCTTTCTGGTTGCTGTCGCCCGCAGCTGCTGCCAGCGATGTTTCCAGCTGAAATAAAATGAAATCCTTTTTTTCAGACGCTACAAAATCCCTGAAAGCGGCGGCGCCGATTTTTTTTACATAGCTGTCCGGATCTTCCTGTCCCGGTATCAACACCAGTTTCACCTGCAGACTTTCTTCGAATGCCAGGTCCATTCCGCGCTGTGCCGCTTTGATCCCCGCCGCATCACCGTCATAAATGATTGTCAGGTTGGATGTATATTTTTTTATCAGGCGCAATTGGTCCGGCGTCAGAGAAGTACCTCCGCTGGCCACCACGTTTTCAATACCAGCCTGATGCAGGGCGACGACATCTGTGTATCCCTCAACCAGCAGACATTCATCGGCTTTGTCGATGGCCTGCCTGGCGAAATAGGATCCGTACAGCAGTTTGCTTTTTACATAAATTTCATTCTCCGGGGTATTGATATACTTTGGTGAACGGTCGTTATTACGAATCACGCGGGCACCGAAGCCGGCAATTTTTCCTATCGGACTATGAATGGGAAAAATAATCCGGCCTCTGTAATTATCCATTGCCCTGCCGTCGCGCATAATGACGAGACCACTTTTCTGTAAAAGTTCCGGATTATACCGCGCCGTGATGGCTTCAGTGGCGAAGGCATCTGGTGCCGAAGGATTGTAACCCAGCTGAAATTTTTCAATGACCGCTGCATCGAATCCGCGCTCCTTCAGATAGCTCAGCCCTATATTTTGTCCCTCTTCTGTATTATGAAGTGTGTCGCTGAAAAACTTTTGTGCAAAACCGTTCAGGATGTAAAGACTGTCCGCAGTCTGTTGCTGGATTTTTACTTCCGGACTGAGTTCTGTTTCTTCGATTTCTACATTATACCGGTTGGCGAGCCATTTTAATGCTTCCACATAGGAAAACTTCTCATGTTCCATGAGAAAGCTGATGGTGTTGCCACTTCTTCCGCAACCGAAACACTTATATATTTCCTTTGAAGGAGATACTGTGAAGGAGGGTGTTTTTTCGTTATGAAAAGGGCAGAGTCCAAGATAGTTTGCTCCTCTTTTTTTCAACTTTACAAAGCCGCCCACTATCTCAGTGATGTCGATACGGCTGAGAATCTGCTGTATGGTTTGTGGTGAAATCAGGTACTTTGATTGAGCGTCGAATTTAGTGCAAATCAAGGATCTTTAATCTTAAAATCGGCGCGGATGAATTTTCCATTATTACAGATTGAAAATCTTGGTGTTCGCATGCATGGAAAAGAAATTCTCCGGAATATTTCCATGGAAATAAAATCCGGAGAACAATGGATCGTATTTGGCGAAGCGGGTGCGGGGAAAACAATCCTGGCACATACATTGGCAGGAAATCACGCCTTCAGTGGAATTATTCAATTCCCGGCATCTGAAAAAAAAATTTTTGGAAACGGGGTCATCGTCGTGGATCAGCAACACCGGTTCCTCGACCTGCAGAATCAAAATAATTTTTATTATCAACAGCGTTACAATGCGATGGATGCCGAAGCAACGATAACGGTCTCTGAAGCGCTTGCCGCATTTGAGGAAGACCGGTATGGATCCATCTCCAAATCCGCGCTGATAGAAAACTTTACGCTTGATCATGTAATGAATGAACCATTGATCCAATTATCAAATGGCGAAAACAAAAGATTACAAATTTTAAAAGCGGTTCTCTTTGTTCCTTCATTGTTAATACTGGATGAACCATTTACCGGCCTTGATGCGGAGGGCCGTCGCACGTTGGAAGAAATACTCCTGCGCCTGGCAGATTCGGGACTGGAGATGCTGATGTTTACCAGCCGGCATTTTGTTCCCAAATGTTTCAACCGCTATGCCCTTTTGAAAAGCGGTCAGCTGAGCCTGTTAAGCAATCCGGAGGAAATTTCAGAGCGGAGGGATGCACATGTTTCAAAACCCGTCCGCCAATTTCCGACATCCATTCATTTTTCCTATGCTGAATTCCGCTACGCCGTCCGTATGCGGAATGTGCAAGTTCAATATGACGGAAAAAAAATACTGGATGATATAAACTGGGAAATAGTACGGGGAGCATGCTGGGGCCTCACGGGTCATAATGGTGCGGGCAAGTCGACACTGCTGAGCCTGATAACCGCCGATAACCCGCAGGCATACGCCAACGATATTTTTCTCTTCGACCGAAAAAGGGGTTCGGGTGAAAGTATCTGGGAGATTAAACAAAAAATTGGTTATCTCTCACCGGAGCTGCAGCTTTACTTCGATCCGGCCGCAACTGCGTTTTCGGCCCTTGCATCCGGTTTATTTGATACGATCGGTTTGTTCCGGCGTCTTTCGTCGGAACAGGAACAATATGTGAATGAATGGTTGCAGTTCCTGGATTGCGAAGTATATGCAGACCGGCGACTGAGCAGCCTGCCGGCGGGTTTACAGCGCATGATTCTGTTGGGAAGGGCCATGATAAAAACGCCTCCGTTACTTATCCTGGACGAACCCTGTCAGGGACTGGACGGGGCTCAGACGGCTTACACACTTGATATGATTGACCGCTATTGTGTTCAATTTGGTGCCAGCCTGATTTTTGTCAGCCACTACAGGGATGAATTTCCTGCCTGCATTGGCCAGACCCTGCAACTTCAAAAAGGCAGAATGATGTAAAATATTGATTATCAATAGTATTTTCGACCAAAATAAATACCTTTTACCAAACGTGTAAAAACAGGATGGTTGAATCTGAAAAACATTAAATTTGTGTACTGCAGTAATTCTTACTACCTCCAAAATTCTTCTGCAGTCTTTTTTACTTCCCATTAATTCTAACATCCGAACTGAATCATTTTTAAAACTGTACAGTTATGTATTCTTATGCCCTGTTAGAAAAAAATTGCTATTACCTTATCCAGGAAACGGAGGAGTCACCCATTAACCTGATCAAAGTAAATCTGGAAACAGAACAATGCATGTATGTCTCCAAATATGCAGATGAACAATTAAATGAATGGAAGAAAAAAGGAGATCCCATATTTGACATTCTTGAACTTGTCAGCGACGATAAAATAAAGGATTGGGAATCGATATACAACGATAATCAGGGATCTTACAACTATGAAGAAGATGAGGACTAGTATTTTTCTTCCACATACTTTGTAGTTGCATATTTCCAAAAACCAAAGGAAATGAGGGAAGTGGAAAGAATGACGGCCGAATAATTTATAAAAACCACATAGGGCATCTGGGTACCACTGGTGTGCAGGTAATTATAATTGAAGACCACAGCAAATAGTCCATAATAGAAAATAAAACCTGCATAAACGAAAACCAGTACATTCTCCTTCTCAGAATGTTCGACGTTCATAAAATACCGGCTGATTCCCCACAGATTCATAACAAGACTGATCAGGCTGCCGACTCCGATGATATAATTATTTGACCCGAAATTAAAACCTTTCCAGGCGATCATCACCACTTCAAATATGATGAAAGCTCCCAGGAGGTTTAAAAAGAACTTTCTTTTGAAAATATAATAGAACGTGAGGATGATTAGCGGCGGATCAATCAGATTATAATAAAGGGTAATTTGATTGGTGACGGCCTTGTACCAGGCCCAGTGAAACATTTCGGGGAAGTAAAGTATTCCGTTGATGGTCCAGAATATGACAATGCTCATATAGGCTTTCTCAGCGTTTAGTCTTTTCCGCCAATAAAGAACCAGGGGGAGGAAGGCAAGCAGCACTACCAAAATGGCCAGCAGCTGATTTATTCCCGGTAACAGACCAGTTTTCAAGGATAAAAGTTTAGTACTATAATAGCGTCAAAACAAGTGTTTTATTATAGGTAAAACTACTTGGTTTTGTACTCAAATTACTGCTGAAATATGTCCGCGAATTGCGCCTAAAAAACAGGAAATCAAGTAAATAAAAAAGGTTTTATACAAGTCGTGCGTAATTCACGCAGTCCTTCAATAATCCGATTTACTTATATTTGCGACCATTCATTATGGCAGAAAATAAACAGGATTTATTTGCATATACGGAGGAATCCATCCGTTCGCTCGACTGGAAAGAACATATCCGTCTCAGACCCGGTATGTATATCGGAAAACTGGGTGACGGCAGCAGTGCAGACGATGGTATTTATGTAATGATCAAAGAAGTGGTGGATAATTGCATCGACGAATACACCATGGGTCACGGGAAACAGATCGAAGTACTGATTGAGGAAAAGATGGTGAGTGTACGTGATTACGGAAGAGGCATTCCGCTGGGAAAGGTAGTGGATGTCGTGAGCAAGATTAACACCGGTGCGAAATATGACAGCAAGGCGTTTCAAAAAGCGGTGGGTCTGAACGGAGTCGGAATAAAAGCAGTGAATGCTTTGAGCCAGTCTTTCACTGTTGCGGCATTTCGGGATGGCCGGGAAAAACGGGCTTTGTTTTCAAAAGGTAATCTGGTAAAAGAAGACCGGGAGACTAAGGCAACGGTACCCAATGGAACACTTGTCGAATTTGTTCCTGATGAAACGATCTTCAAGAATTTCCACTTCATCAATGAATATCTGGATAATCAATTCTGGAATTATTGTTATCTCAACGCCGGACTGGTTATCAATTATAACGGAAAGAAATATTTGTCCAAAAACGGTTTGCTGGATCTGCTCAGGCGCAAAACCAATGAGGACGAACTCAGGTATCCGATCATCCATCTGAAGGGAGATGATATTGAAGTGGCCATAACCCATAACAGTGATTACGGAGAAGAAATATTCAGTTTTGTAAACGGTCAGCATACAACCCAGGGCGGCACGCATCAACAGGCATTCAGGGAGGCTTTTGTTAAAGTGGTTCGTGATTTTTACAAGAAAGATTATGAAGCAGCTGACATACGTCAAAGTATTACGGCTGCCATATCTGTGCGGGTCGTGGAACCCGTTTTTGAATCACAGACAAAAACCAAACTGGGCAGCCAGTATATGGAGGAAGGCGGAGCCAGCATGAAGAATTTTATTCATGATTTCCTTGCACGCGAGCTGGATAATTATCTGCATAAAAATCCATCCATTGCCGATGCGATGAAAAAGCGCATTGAACAAAGTGAAAAGGAGCGCAAGGAATTATCCGGCATCCGTAAACTGGCCAATGAAAGAGCCAAGAAAGCAAACCTGCACAATAAGAAATTAAGAGACTGCCGTGTTCATTATAACGAAGAAGCGACAGGCAAAGAAAAAAACCTGATACTCGAAAAACAAAAGGAGTCCACCATTTTTATTACAGAGGGTGATTCTGCCAGTGGTTCGATTACCAAAGTGCGTAACGTGGAAACGCAGGCCGTGTTCAGTTTGCGTGGCAAACCATTAAACTGTTTCGGACTTACCAAGAAAGTGGTGTATGAAAACGAGGAATTCAATTTGCTGCAACATGCGCTGAATGTGGAAGACAGTATTGAAGGTCTTCGTTATAATAATATTGTGGTGGCCACGGACGCCGACGTGGACGGGATGCATATCCGTCTGTTGCTGATGACTTTTTTTCTCCAGTTCTTTCCCGATCTGGTGAAGAATAACCATGTATATATTCTGGAGACACCTTTGTTCCGCGTGCGAAATAAACAGGAAACTATTTATTGTTATGATGAGACAGAGAAAAAAGCAGCTATAAAAAAACTGGGCAGTAAACCGGAGATCACGCGTTTCAAAGGATTGGGAGAAATATCTCCGCAGGAATTTGCCCGGTTTATTGGTCCGGATATGCGGGTGCAACCTGTCATGATTATGCCGGAAACCCATATCCAGCAATTACTGGAATATTTTATGGGCAAGAATACGCCACAGCGGCAGGATTTCATTATCGGGAACCTGAGGATGGAAGTGGATCATGCGGAGCAAGTGTGAAAATGTGGAAATGTGAAAATGTGAAAATGTGGAAATGGGAGTGATTTAATTTCAAAATTTTGACTGATGTTTCATATTGTTTTTGATCCGAAGGGAGCTGAGCTTTTGAATACGGCAATGGACCTGGATGAGGCCCTGGATGGTGAGATCATACTGATACAGGACGATTATTCAGTGGGTCCGATTCAGAATCTGTTTTCTGATGAAGGAATTACGGAACGCAAAAAATGGTGGCAGGAGATCGGTGTTGACCTTCATGCGACCGGTGAAATGTCATCTGATTCCGATACGCTGACGACGATTCTGCAAAGAATGAAGGAGGAGGAATTTGACGAGATCTGGATCTGGGTAGCGCCGAATATCAGGGACCTGAGTGGTTATTTCTGGCTGATCGCGCAACTGAAAGAATTTTCGGGAAGGATATATATTCTCAGTTTGAATAATCTGCCATTTATCAACGAAAAAGGAAATGTTTTTTATCCGGTTTCCCTGAGTGAAATTCCCGCCCGCGAATTCGTAAAAGCAAAAAAACTAGCCCGACCCGTTAGTCTCTCAGAATTTGAAACGGATCCGGATGAATGGTTCCGGCTGGCAGCAGAAAACAAAAACCTGCGGTTGCTGGAAGGAGGAAAAAAAATCATGCAGCAGTCC
>DASXNJ010000260.1:0-8365 GCA_036495145.1 Puia sp. | reverse complement strand
GATGCAGAGAATATTACGAACCCCCCGTGTTAAAAACAACCCCACATTTCCTGGTGGTTGATGGATTTCTAAACAGTTCTCCCGATTCAACTTATATCAAACTGACTTATACGAGGACTCTCAGCGATACGGCCCCGGCGGTTCCGGCATTAAATGCAACCCTGATTGTGGAAGGTGATCAAAATACCCGAATACCTCTTTATGAAAACGGAAACGGCCTTTATGGTAACTTGCTTTTATTAAATACCGCTGAGAAATACCGGCTTAATATTACTACATCTGACGGGGTAAAATATCAATCGGACTATGTCTTTTTCAAGCAAACACCACCAATAGACAAGATAACCTGGGAACAGGATTCTTCGAACGTCCGATTTTATATTGAAACGCACGACCCCCAAAATAATACCACCTACTACCGCTGGAATTATCAGGAAACATGGCAGTATTCGACATATCTGACATCGAATTTCGATTATGTACATGGTACGCTGGTGCCGAGGCCACCAGACCAGCAAATTCATAATTGCTGGAAATCAAATAATGCCGCTAACATCCTATTGGCTTCTACCAGCCAGCTGAACCATGATATTATAAGTCATTTCCTCTTTAACAAAGTTTCCAAGTCAACCGAAGAACTCTATATATTATATAGCGTAATTGTAAGCCAATATGCATTAACCAAAGATGAATTTGAATATTGGACGGAATTGAAAAAGAATTCTGAACAGCTGGGAACACTTTTTGATGTGCAGCCCTCCCAACTGAACAGTAATATTCATTGTATCACGGATCCTTCGAATCCTGTTATGGGCTACTTATCTGCTTCCACGGTACAGAAAAAAAGGATTTTTGTAGGAATCAATGAACTGTCCAACTCGAATTACGTTCCATATTATCTGCCCTGTCACTCATTAGGTGATGTTACAACCGGTTTTGGAGTTGGAGATTCCAGCAGAGCATATGAATATCTTGAAATGCCCAGACATCTTTTTACTTTCTGGTACTTCGACGGAGCCTATCATGTTGCGCAGAATTTTTGTATTGACTGCAGAGAGCATGGCGGTTCGAATGCGAAACCTGCTTTCTGGCCCTGACAAGAAGTCTAATGTTCTAATGCCATGCGACTGGAGATGTATATGATATTGCTGGGTTCTTTTTCACTGGTTTGTCATACCGGTTGCAAAAAGGAGTATCGCCCACCTGCCCTGGAGAATAATTCCCAACTGTTGGTGGTAGACGGTTTCTTAACAAATGCACCGGATTCCACGTATATAACGCTTACACGTAGTCGAAAAATTGCGGATACAACGCCTTCGGCCATTGAAACCAACGCGACCCTGACGGTGGAAGCAGAAAATACTAACAAAATGCAGTTGGGAGAAGTCCGGCCGGGTTTATACAGCGGACTTCTTTTTATGGACAGCGCAGAAAAATATCGTCTTGTTATTAAAACTGCCGGGGGAATCATCTACCGTTCAGATTTTATTCCGTTCCGAATAACCCCGGAGATAGATAGCCTCGGCTGGAAAGAAGACTCAGCCAATGTCTCCATCCTGATGAATACACACGATCGGTCAAATAATACGCGTTATTATAAATGGATCTATGAAGAAACCTGGAAGTATCATACTTTCTTTATATCATATTTCGATTATCAAAATGATACCGCAATCATCCGCGGCGCAGATCACCTGATATATTATTGCTGGTCGACGGCTAAATCTTCTGATATTCAGCTGGGAACCACAGACCGGCTCAGTGATGATATTATTTCGAATATCGTCTTTCATAACGTAAACAAACAAACAGAAAAATTAGACATCGAATATAGTATACTGGCAAAACAATATTCGTTAACCAGTGACCAGTATGATTATTGGACGAATCTCAAAAAAAATACTGAACAACTTGGAACTTTATTCGACGCTCAGCCTTCACAATTAAATAGCAATATTCACCGCCTCGATAATCCATCAGAAACTGTACTCGGTTATCTTTGTGCATCTTCTACCACCCGTAAAAGAATATTTATAAACCGCGCATCGCTTTCCAGTTACAATTATTCCCCTTATTGGCTTGCCTGTCAGCTGGACACAAATATCATTCAGGGAATCAGTGCCGCAGATAAACAGAAGGATTATGAATATCTGGAAGGGCCTGGTCATTTATTTACACTGTACGAAGTTTTTAGAGGAGGTTATTCGATGGTCCCCAATATTTGTGGTGATTGCAGAGAACATGGTGGAACATCCGTCAAACCAGGGTTCTGGCCCTGATCGCTAATTAGCCTTATAAAAAATGATGTCGTTAACAAAAAAAGATCCTAAATTGACCAGTAATAACTGCTTGCAAGATTTATGCGCGAAAACAGATCACTCTTCTTGATGTTTCTGCTGTGTTTGGTTTTTGTGAAGATTGCTGGAGCGCAGGAACAATCAGGCGATTCCCTCACAAACTCCCTTTACGATTCCTATCCGGTAAAGCTCTATTTTAACTCCCTTGGCGAAAATGCGCATATATATACCGGTTATGAATATTTTACACCCGATAGAAACATTAAAGGAAGTCCTTATTACTTGTCCGATAGTCCCTGGCCTGCCGATTTAATATATGACGACAGCTATTATAGAAATATTCCCATCTTATATGACGTGGTAAAGGACGAAGTGGTAATAAACCGGCTGGGTGAGAATTTTAAAATAAGCCTCATAACTGATAAATTAAAATCCTTCACGATCCGGACGCATGAGTTTATCAGGATATCACGCGACAGTTCCAACGGCATCGAGTTAACCACCAGTTTTTACGATCGTTTATATAATGGAAAAACAATAGTACTCGCAAAACGGAGAACGCGTTTACAGGAGACGTATGTTTATAGTCAAATCATTTATGAATATATAAGACAGGATATTTATTATGTGGTCGTCTCCGGACAGGTCGTCGAGGTAAATAGTAAATCATCAATCCTGAAATTGTTCAATTCAAAGAAATCCGAAATCAAAGCATTCATCAGGAAAAATAAACTGAATTTTAAATCAGATTTCGAAAAAACGCTGGTTGCGATTTCAGCTTATTATGATCAACTAACGGGCTAACATGCAATATTTTTTTCGCAATCTTTTTTGCCTGATGATGGGCTCGTTTCTCTGTCTGTCTCTCCATGCGCAAAATAAAAAGACGTTCAGCGGCGATTTCCATGGAATGAAACTGGAGCAGTTGGCAGATGCCATCGAATCACAATCTGATTACCGGTTTTATTTCAAAGCAAATGAAACGGACAGCATCGTGCTCGATTTTTCGTCGCTGAACCAAACGCTTCCCCAGATTTTGAATATGGCATTGGCCCATACCGACTTCCATTTCGCCATCGATGGAGACGACAACGTTTTCATAACTGAAAAATTCACGATCCAACCCAATTTACCTGACGATTACTTCAATGTTATGCGTCCTGTTTCGGACTCTGCACGTGAATCCGCTTTCTCGGTGGATAATTACCTTGACAATCAGAAGAATCAAAAACTGAGGTCCGCACTGGAGAACAGGGTATTTGTCATAGGTCCAAAAACAAATACTTTTCGCAATGGGAAAGGTACCGTTGCCGGTTATATCCGGGATTCAAAAACAGGTGAATCACTGGTAGGCGCTACTATTTCCCTGGACAATCCACCGGTTGGTGTGAGTACGGATCAATTTGGATATTTTTCATTGACAGTGCCTCTGGGTCCTCATGTATTGCATATTTCAAGCATCGGCATGAAGGAAACGGTTCGTCACATCGCACTTTATTCCGACGGAAAGCTGAATATTGAGATGGAACAATTCATTCCCGGACTGAAAGCAGTAACGATAACATCTGAAAAGAATTCCAATACGGGTCGTCTTCAAATGGGTGTGGACAGGCTGAATATTAAAACCATACGTCAAATGCCTGTGGTATTTGGCGAAGCAGATATATTGAGAGCCGTGCTTACCCTTCCCGGGGTCACGTCTGTCGGTGAAGCGTCAACCGGTTTTAACGTAAGAGGCGGATCCGCCGATCAGAATCTGGTGCTGTTTAACAATTCAACAATATATAATCCATCCCATTTTTTTGGATTCTTCTCTTCATTCAACCCGGATGTGGTCAAAGGTGTGGAACTTTATAAAAGCAGTATACCTGAAAAATATGGCGGAAGATTATCCTCTGTTCTGGATGTTACAACCCGTGACGGCAATTCGAAGAAAATATCGGGAGCCGGTGGAATCGGCCCGCTGGATGCACGACTTACTTTAGAGGGACCCTTATTCAGCGAAAAAACTACATTCCTGGTAGCGGGCCGTTCAACATATTCTGACTGGCTGTTAAAGCAGATTCCAAATGATGCTTATCAAAACAGTACCGCCGGTTTTTATGACGCCAATCTGCGCCTCACCCATGAAATAAATGCGAAAAATCATTTGTTTCTGACAGGCTATATCAGCAGCGACCGATTCACGCTGAACAGCGATACGCTGTATAAATACCAAAATAAAAATGCAAATCTCCAATGGAAACATGAGTTCAACAACCGGTTTAACGCTGTTTTCATGGCAGGTATCGACGATTATAATTACTCGATCACCAGTACACTGAACCCGATTAATGCGTATAAACTTTCATTTAAAATCACCCAATACGTTTTTCACGGCGATTTTACTTATAATATAAATTCAGTACATACACTGGATTTTGGTGTAAGCTCCATCTACTACAAATTAGATCCGGGATCACTGGACCCTCAGGGTTCAAAATCCCTGGTGGTGCCCGATCATGTTCCTACAGAACAAGCACTTGAATCAGCTGCTTATCTGGGCGACCGGATTAATCTCGGAACTAAATTCTCAATCAATCTGGGTATCCGTTACTCATATTATAATTATCTGGGACCGCAAAATGTCTACACCTATGCACCGGGTCAGCCATTGGAAACGACCAGTATCATAGATTCAACTTATTATGGCCCGGGTAAAAATATTAAGACCTACCAGTATCCTGACTACAGAGCTTCCGCACGATATCTTTTGAATGATAACTCTTCTTTGAAAATCAGTTATAACTCCTTACATCAATTTATTCACCAGCTCACAAACACAACGGCTATTTCGCCTACAGATATTTGGAAACTCAGTGGACCAAATATCAAGCCACAGAGTGGTCAGCAGCTTTCCCTTGGATATTATCACGATTTCAAATCTCATACTATCGAGACATCACTTGAAATTTATTATAAGAAAATTGATGATTATCTCGATTACAAGAGCGGAGCATCACTGGTACTCAATCATCATATTGAAACAGACGTGTTGACTACAAGAGGTAAGGCATACGGTGCGGAACTCCTGATTAAAAAAACCGCCGGCAAACTGAATGGCTGGCTGAGTTATACCTATTCACGCACATTTCTGCAACAGAATGATCCAAATGCCGGACAACTTATAAATAACGGCGATTATTATCCCGCCAACTACGACCGGCCCAGTGTTTTGAATTTTATAGGAAATTATCAGATTAACCACCGGTTCAGTGTTTCGGTCAATGTAAATTACAGCACGGGACGGCCGATCACATTACCCACAGCCATATATGATCTGGGCGGCGGTGAACGTGTTTATTATTCTGAAAGAAATGCATATCGGATACCTGACTATTTCAGGACAGATCTTTCCATAAATATTGAAGGCAATCATAAAATTAAAAAGTTTAAACACAGTTCCTGGTCTATCGGCGTTTATAATCTGACGGGGCAGAAAAATCCTTATTCCATTTATTTTACACAAGAAAATGGTGTGATCAAAGGATACAAACTCTCCATATTCGGCTCCCCAATTCCATCCATCACCTACAATTTCAAATTCTAAATGAAGCGTCCGTTATATATAGTGCTGATTTCCCTGATCCTGGGGGGTATGAGTTGCAAAGAAGTTTATACGCCCCCGGCCATCAAAAACAATCCATTCTTATTGGTTGTAGATGGTATTGTGATCAGCGGGAATGATTCGAGCATCATTACACTTTCGCGTACGCGAAATCTGGCTGACACGGTTCCTTCTGTGAAAGAATTAAGCGCAAAAGTTTCGGTTTTAGGTATGTCAGGTATTGAATATCCATTTACAGAAGAAGGTAACGGTCGTTATGCCGTTGAACAACTTGCGTTGGATGCAGGTCAGCAGTATCAGTTGAAAATCGTTACTGCCGATGGAAATGAATTTCGTTCAGCACTCGGTAATGTACAGGTCAGTCCGCCGATAGACTCACTATACTGGAACCAGGACTCTGCTTTTAATGCACACGTTTATTTAAATACACATGATCCCACCAACAAGACAAGATATTACCGCTGGCAATATGTGGAAACCTGGGAGTATCATTCTGCCTTCAATTCAGTTCTTGATTATAATAACGGAAATATTATTCCCCGACCGCTGGATAATCAGATTTACAGGTGTTATAAATCAGTGCCTTCCTCATCCATTGAAGTAGTGTCCACTACCCAATTGTCAAGTTCTGTTGTAAACAAATATGAAATAGCCGAAATACCACAGACTTCTGAAAAAATAAGCGAAACATATAGTACCCTGGTCAGTCAATATGCCATTCCGGTAGATGCATATAATTTCTGGTCGAATCTGAAAAGAAATACCGAACAGCTGGGTTCGCTATTCGATCTACAGCCTTTTACAGAATTGGGAAATATAACCTGTGTAAATGATCCTTCTATTAATTGTATTGGTTTTATCAGCTTTACAACCCTGCAGACAAAACGGATTTTGATTTCAAAAAATGACCTGGTAAACTGGAACTATTTTCCCTACTATGGTCTTGATTGTATAATTGACACCATCAAGCCTCAGGATATTGACAAGTATTTCCAACCACCGGGTGGCCCTTATACCAACTCACTGATTGGAACTGCTATGGGACCTTATCTTTTATCTTCGGTTCTCTGTGTGGATTGCACTAATCATGGAGGAACAAATGTAAAACCACCCTACTGGCCATAAACTTTTTAACTATGATTCGAATTTCACGGATATTTTTTCCGTTCATACATAAAAAGTTTATCACAGCCCTTTCTTTTATGATTTGTGGAGCATGCCTTGCACAGGATCCATTTATCAGTAAGTTAGCGACTAATCTCTATGAGCATGAGACAATGGAGTCAAAAGAAAAAATTTACCTCCAGACGGATAAATCCTTTTATATATCTGGTGAACTATTGTGGTTTAAGTCATATGTGGTGGATGCATCCCGGAATAAATTTTTTTCTCTGAGTAAAGTGGCTTATGTAGAAGTGTTAAACAGAGATTCTAAACCCGTCATGCAGGGGAAAATACTGGTTCAGAAAGGAATAGGAAGCGGATCATTTTTCATTCCTTTATCTCTCCCGACAGGGTCTTACAAAATTCGTGCGTATACAAACTGGATGAAAAACTTTGGTGCGGATTATTATTTTGAAAAAAATATTACGATCGTAAATACAATGAAAAGAAACCAGGACACCCTGGCTCAGAAAATAACATCATTCGATATACAGTTTTTTCCCGAGGGAGGTAATCTGGTTGACGGTATAGCCAGTATAGTTGGATTTAAAGCAGTTGATGAAAACGGAACAGGAGTAAATGTAGATGGAGATATTGTAGACCAGGATAAAGCCATTGTGGCTCATTTTAAAAGCGGACAATTTGGTATGGGCCGTTTCGAAATCAATCCTTCTGCCAGTAAACAGTATAAGGCTTATGTGCGGATGGACGGGAATCAATTAACGGTTGCCAATCTGCCAGCTGTATTGACGAAAGGTTATACGCTAAAACTTGTTTCGGATCAGAATAATCTCACGATTTACACAAGCTCCAATTATGATGGCGACAACAGACCTCTATACCTGTTGATTCATACCCGCGGACTCGCGAAATATGCGAACAGTCTTCAACTCGATCATGGGAAGGGCAGTATATCCATTCCGTTATCGACTATTGGTGAAGGTATTTCCAGTGTCACATTATTTAGTGCCAACCAACAGGCAGTTTGTGAAAGGCTTTTTTTCCGGATGCCTTCCAGCCTCGATTTGTCTGCCCAATCCGAAATGGAAGAATATCAGACCCGAAAGAAAATAACAACACATATACATCTTAATAATTCGCAGGTGGATTCGTCCGTATCAGCGAACCTGGCCATGTCTGTATTCCGAATAGACAGTTTGCAAAATGAGGAAAGCCCTGATATTCGCTCATATTTATATCTGTCATCGGATATCAAGGGAAATATAGAACATCCCGAATATTATTTTACACATAAGGGCGGGCAGGTCGAGTCGGCCATCGAAAACCTGATGCTAAC
>DASXNJ010000259.1:0-3468 GCA_036495145.1 Puia sp. | reverse complement strand
GCAAACATCGGGTCGTTGCCAAAAAATTGATTATGCCAGACCGTAACCATCAGACCATTTATCTGTTTGATCTTTCTATAATATTCCATCAGTTCTGAAAATGCAGATCTGGGCGTCAGCTTCATTTCATAATAAGAAGTTGCATCCATAAAGCAAAAAGGGAAAAGCATCAACCCTGTTTTTTCTTCAGCCTTCAAATCGTACCAGTAAAATGATGAAGCAATGGATGCCCGAAAGCCATTGGCATCGCCGAATCCCATTGAAAAATCCTTGTCAATGCCCGCTTTGATCAGTTTGCGATATGTTTCCGGCAGGCTTAGCCGGATATAATGCTGACGGCTGTATTTCACCGGAGTTCCGGTTATTTCTGCCAGATTTTCTACTTCGTCCATCAAAACCGTTTCATCATCACCGCTTTGCCAGGACGGATGGATACCCACGGTATAACCACCCGCATGGTACGCAATCAGGGATTCCATTTCGCGTTTATCGGGAGAAATATTCTTATCTACTCCCTTTTGTTTTTTCGCTATCAGGAAAAAATAATACGCCCGGGTTCTGCAATAAAGATGGAGAGAATCAAGCCATTCGTAAGAATCGAACGGGTCCTTTTTTTTGTTGAACAAAACGTCCCAGCGATCCAACAAATAGTTCCAATGCCCTTTTACCAGTGACTTGTAAAAGCCGGCCAGATTTCGTTTCACGCCTTTGAATTTATAAGAATAGGCGATGTCGATATCATAGCTGGGGATGAACTTAAAATCTTTCATCCTGAAAATCAACTCAGGAAATTTCCCGCCGAGCATTTTTTTAAAATCCTCCAGCCAGTAATTAATGACGGGACAATCCAAAAAGTTTTCTTTAAAAGCCAGGGAAGCCTGGTGAGGAAAGCGCCCATAATTGTCGGGCTGAAAAAAAAGATATTCTTCGTATCGGCTTACCAGAAAAAATGCGGCAGCAAGAATATCAAAAGGGAAATCTCCTTCCGTCTGAAAAAATGCCGGTCTTCCAAAGACTTCAATCCGGTCGATTGGCTGTTCGGAAATCCCCTTCTCAAATAGCAGCTGATGCGGCAATAGGAAAAACTCTGTCTCTGAAATTCTTTCAGATGAATAATTCAATTTGGGACCTCTGTGAGACTTGTAAACAGATCGATCCCTGGTTTGAATAATAGGTTCATTGAATATTTCATTGCTGACCAGATCCAGCATATAATCCAGACGGGGACTGCTATGAACACTATAAAAAAGCATTTTCAGGATTTATGCTTTTCTACCCATCGCTGGTTAAAACTTTTTTCGGGAAAATGCAGGTCGGCTCTTTGCCTGTTCCATCCGCGAAAAACACGGTTGATAAACCAGTTTTTAATTTTTGAATTTCCCATATTCATCCATTTCCTCTGCAGACTGGCTTGTTTCCACCCCTTCCAGGCCAATCTTTCCATCCATCCGGCTGCTCCCTGCTGAACGGCTTCATACCTGTTTTCCAATAGTATTTCGTGCAGATTAATTTTCACGGCACAAACTTCTGTGCAATTGCCACATAGTGAGGAAGCATAACTTAAATGTTTCCAGTCATTAAGACCTTTCAAATGAGGAGTAATCACTGCTCCGATCGGACCACTATAAGTTGTTCCGTAACTATGACCACCAATATTTTTATAAACCGGGCAGGCATTTAAACAGGCCCCGCATCGAATACAATAAAGACTCTCCCTCAGTTTGACATTGGCCAGCATATTTGAGCGACCATTGTCAAGTAGTATCACATACATTTCTTCGGGACCGTCGTATTCCCCGGTTTGTTTTGGACCTGATATAATTGAATTATAACTGGTCACCCGCTGGCCTGTTCCGAATGTTGCCAGCAGCGGCCAGAACAATGCAAGGTCTGTCAGGGAAGGAATTACTTTTTCAATACCCGTGATCACGATATGGGTTTTGGGAAACGAGGCGCAAAGTCTGCCATTACCCTCATTTTCTGTAATTGCAATGCTGCCTGTATCGGCGATTATAAAATTCGCTCCCGTAATACCGATATCCGCCTGAAGATATTTTGTCCGCATTTTCTGACGGGCGATCAGGGTGAGTTCCGCAGGAGATAATCCCGGTGCCGTATTTAATTTTTCGTGGAAGAGTTTTGCGATGTCTTCCTTGCTTTTGTGCATGGCCGGCGTAACAATATGATATGGCGGTTCGTTATCAAGTTGCTGAATATATTCCCCCAGATCCGTCTCCAGACTCTCGATCCCGTTTTCTTCCAGGAATTTATTTAAGTGAATTTCTTCTGTCACCATGCTCTTACTTTTCACCACGGCTTTGCATTCCTTCGCTTTGCAGATGGCCAAAATTTCCTGTAGGGCACCAGCACTGTCTTCCGCCCAAATAACTTTTCCGCCGCGCTTCGTGAACGCCTGTTCAAAACGTTCCAGTTGCTGATCGAGTGATTCCAGGGAGCGCCATTTAATATTTTTTGCCCTCTCCCTTGCGAGATGAATTTTTTCAAATTGCTGTTTACCGATCGGAACAACCGCGTCGTATCTGCCTATATTGAAATTGATTTTACGGCGATGTTCGAGATCAGCCGCTTTAATACTGATCTTGTCCTTAAAAGTAGATGCCTGATCCATACTGGTCATAGATTGAAGATAATAAATTATCTGAGGTGGTTATTAATGCCTCCGCTGACGCGGCACCTGAAAATAATCCGGACGTTGTATCTTTTTTCATCATTGTCACCATCTTCCCTTTTTTGATAGAATTTCCTGTATGTTGCCTGGTACTCACCGATAATAACATCTCCTCCATAGGCCGGATCGCTTCTTAATTTCAATGTCTGACTCGTTGGTTCCACAACCAGGCTTTTCTTGTATTCCTTATCATCCTCGGAAAATTTAAATACCTGCTGATTACCTGTATTGGCGTGCAGGATACTCGTGAATTTTCCCTGAAGTATCTTTATACCCACGCCCACGCCCACTTTAAAACCGAGCCCGCTGTTCAGTAATAAAGTGTCATCAGAAATAAACGCAAGGCAACCGGCCGCAAAAAAACCCATTTCCGACTTCGGGGACCGGACAAGTTCACCATTCAGGTATAAGTAAAAATCTGCAACATTATATTGAAGTGCGGCTTTGCTTTTTGCTTTCAACAATTTTTGCGAATTCAGGGTGTACGAAAGACCAGGCTGCACTTCATATTTTTTCCAACCAATCCAATGACGGCGTACCGAATCCGAGTAAACAGAATCTGCCCTGATTGCCAGAGAAATATTTATAGCATTTAATGAATCCCTGATAATATCCATCGAATCCTTTAATGGATAGAGATCCTTTACAATATATTTAGGGTCCAATGCAATGATCGTATCCTGCATGATCGTCGGACGGGCAATGGAATCCCGGATGGCATCACTTCGATCGACTGCCCCATAAGCATACCGGACGACAAAGGAGCGTTCTAATACAAT
>DASXNJ010000258.1:0-4414 GCA_036495145.1 Puia sp. | reverse complement strand
GGATATTAACGCGCCAAATGGTGAGGGGTGAGGATAGTCGCTGTACAGTTACAAAACGTTACATTTGTTCAGGACAAAAAATACTCACTAAAATAATGCCCAATGGATATCATTTTACGCCCTGGCCGGCCGGCTGATGCTAATTCCTGTGGGCTGATTTGTTACCATGCATTTAAAGCGATTGCGGAAGCGCACGGATTTCCACCGGATTTTCCCAGTCCGGAAGCCGCCATCGGTTTAATGAATTATATTTTTTCAAACAGCGCAGCCTGGTCGTTGGTTGCAGAAAAGAACGGGCAAATCCTGGGTAGTAATTTTCTATGGGAAGGAGACACCATTGCCGGAGTAGGTCCAATAACCATTGATCCGCAGGTTCAAAATGCTTCAGTTGGTAGAAAGTTAATGGAATCAGCTATTCATCGCGCCGATGAGAAGGGACTTGCCGGTGTACGATTGGTACAGGCAGCCTATCACAACCGTTCACTTTCTCTTTATGCAAAGCTTGGGTTTGATGTCAGGGAGCCGCTTTCTGTTATTCAGGGCCCGGCACTGGGAATTCAGTTTGCAGGATATCATGTTCGACCAGCAGAAGAAGGTGACCTGGAAAAATGCAATGAACTATGTCAAAAAATACACGGGCATAATCGCAGTAACGAACTCTTAGGTACCATCTGGGCCGGTACAGCCAGCGTTGTAGAATACAACGGCAAAATATCTGGTTATACATCACAGTTAGGTTTTCTCGGACATACAGTAGCAGAAACGAATAATGCGTTAAAAGCCATTATTGGCGCGGCTACGGGTTTTGCGGGACCCGGGTTTTTGCTGCCTTCACGGAACGCAGAAGTTTTGGTTTGGTGCTTACGCAACGGCTTACGAATTATACAGCCAATGACCTTAATGACTAAAGGTTTTTATAATGAACCGGCCGGCTTTTTCCTGCCCTCTGTTCTCTATTAATCCTTAATCATTAATCATTACTCATTCTTATATGTTGCTGCTCAGGAAATCGCAGTGGGTGATTATTTGTTTCATTTCTCTTTCGTCTGCCTGCCGGAAGAATTATGATCCGCCTGTTATCGAGGCCATTCATCATTTTCTGTCGGTCGATGGATTTGTAAATACAGGAACAAATGCGATTTCGGCATTTACACTCAGCCGCAGCCGTAATTTATATGATACAGCGACGGATTATCCCGCGGAATTAAACGCGCACCTGACTATTATGGGATCTTCCGGAAATTCCTATTCGCTCCTGGATACATTTGGAACCGGTGTTTATACAACGGCTCCTTTGAACCTGGACGGTTCCCAAAGCTATAAACTCGCGATCACCACTTCAGATAATAATCAATATGAATCTGATTTTGTATTTCCCAAACCCGTCCCAAAGATAGACAGCGTCAATTGGATGTTGACAGACGATCCCATCTCCGGTGAACAGATTAATATATTTGTCAACACACACGATCCCAATGAGGCGACGCACTATTACCGCTGGGATTTTTTAGAAACCTATGAACACATTGCATTCTTCGAAGCCTCCTGGTATCTGGTGAACGGGCTTGTTTACCCGTATACAAATTATGACAGCGCCACATACTATTGTTATACGACCCTTCCTGCACGTAATATTTTATTGGGGTCATCCATAATGTTAAGTCATGATGTGATTAGTCAGGCACTCATAAACACCATTCCAAAAGATGATTCGAGACTGGATATCAATTACAGTATACTTGTCAGGCAATATCCGCTGAATGAAGATTCATATAAGTACTGGCTGACGATACAGAAAAACGCTCAGTCTCTCGGTGGCCTGTTTGATCTCCAGCCGTCTGAGATAAAGGGAAACTTTCATTCCCTTACCCAACCCGGGACACCCGTGCTGGGATATTTATCTGCCGGTACAGTTTCTGAAAAAAGAATATTTATCAATCATTCTTCTGTGCCTGGATGGAGATCGACCATTTTTATAAGCTGTCCGCTGAAAGTAGCTCTCGTGGATCCAATGAATTATCAGATCTACAATTTTTATGATCCGGACTATGGTCCATATTATTTTTCAGGCGCTGGTCTGGTAGTTGCACCCAATATCTGTATCGATTGCCGACTTCAGGGAGGAACCAATCACAAACCTGATTACTGGGGGCCTCATTAATCAGAATCTAATGGGAGGAACTCGTACCTATCCGTTACGGAAGAATGTTGCAATCCCCCTTTGCATTTCTTCGCGGCTCAGCCATCATGATGGCGGAAGATCTTTCGAATACGCCCTGCAGCGGAATATTTGTACAATGTTGCGGTGATTGCAACCTGATGAATTTTGGTGGTTATGCCAAATGAAACGCTATAAGCTTTTCCATTATCAATTATCCCTTGACAATTGACAATTCTATTCGCTTCTTAAACTTTTCACGGGGTTCGAAACCCCAGCTTTGATGGCCTGATAACTGACGGTCGCAAAAGATATCAGCAGACAGAGCAATCCGGCACCGGCGAAAACCTCCCATCCGATTTTAATCCGGTACACATACCCCGACAACCAGCTCTGCATGGCCCACCAGGCGATAGGAATGGCAATCAGAATCGCGATCAGAACGAGTTTTAAAAAATCAATCGACAAAAGCTTAGTGATACTGCTTACCGATGCACCCAGCAATTTGCGAATTCCGATTTCTTTTATTCTCTTTTCAGCCATGAACGTCGCGAGGCCGAAAAGCCCGAGACAGGAAATGAATATGGTCAGACCGGCAAATAGCGAGGTGAGCGTGCCGATGAGTTTTTCATCTGTAAATTTTCTGGCGTATTCACTATCGACAAAGCGAAATTCGAAAGGATAGGCCGGGTTGTATTTTTTAAAAATCTCTTCGGCTTTGGCCAGGTTTTGTGCCGTGGTATTAGCCGGGTTTAGTTTTATATGAATCGTATTTCCTCCATATTTCGGACCCTTTACCATAAAGGGTTTAACGGCATCATAAGGATTCTCCAAAATAAAATCTTTGATAACGCCAACCACGTGCCAGTTGTCCGGTTCATCAAATATGATTTGTCCGATCGGGTCCTTGAAGCCCATCACTTTCACCGCTGCTTCACTGATCAGGCATGCTGAAGAATCGGTAGGATATTTTTGTACGTCAATATCTCTGCCAGCCACCAGTTTCATACCCATGGTTTTTACTATGCCTCCGTTGCTGGTATAGCGATTAATCTGGATTTTTGTATTCGGATCCGAACCCTGCCATTTCATACTCATGCCCGAACTCCAGTTCTGTGTTATCGGCGCACTGGTTTTTGTAACTGCCGTAGCGGCACCGGATCTGAGCAGTTCATTTTTTACGAGTTCAAAATTTTTATCCAGGTCGCCCATCATAAAAACATAACCCAGATTATTTTTCTCGTAACCTGTATTTCTGTCCTGGCCGTACTGTAATTGTTCTTTTATGATCATCGTAGCAATGATCAGTGCAATGGCGAAGGTGAATTGGAGGACCACCAGTAATTTCCGGGGAGTGACCAGCGCGTTGATTTTTTGAAAAGTTCCCTTTAAAACAGCCACCGGACTGAATGCTGACAAAAAGAGGGCGGGATAACTACCCGCAAGGATTCCGGTCAGTAAAATAAAACTCAATCCGGAGATCCAGAACCCCATGCTTTTAAAATCGATGAACAACTGTTTTTCCGTAAGTGTGTTGAACGAGGGCAGCACAATCTGTACAATGGAGATGGCGAGGATACCGGCGAAAAGGGATATCAGGATCGACTCAGTCAGAAACTGCGCGACGAGAGATCTTTTCAACGCGCCCGCCACTTTGCGGATGCCGACTTCCTTTGCTCTTTTTTCACTTCTTGCCGTGGAGAGGTTCATGAAGTTGATGCAGGCGATGAGGAGAATGAATGCAGCAATGATGGCGAAGGTTCTGACTGTGCTGATCAGTCCCCCGACTGGTTTTCCATCTGCAAAATCGGAATATAATCTGAGCTGACTCACAGGATAAAGGAACTCTGTCGTTTTCGCCCTTCCTCCTGAATGCTGCACGATTACATTCTTGATTTTGCTATCTGCAGAAGCGAAAGAAGCATTGGGCTTCAGGGTGACGAAAGTTCTTATCGAAACATCGGTCCAGTCCTCGTCAATATTTTTTCTCACGGTATTATAGACATAAGACATCAGATATTCAAATTTGAACTGGGTATTGTTGGGAAGATCTTTTAGCACACCTGTGACGATATGATCCTGTGATCTTTGTATGGTAATGGATTTTCCCATCGGATCTTCATTGCCAAAAATTTTCTTTGCCAGAGTTTCGGTAAGCACTACGGAATAGGGCTGGTCTAATGCATTGGTATTTCCCCGCAGGAGCGGGAAACTGAACATGGTCAGAAAATCGGGGTCAACGGTCATTCCGTGAGG
>DASXNJ010000257.1:0-2433 GCA_036495145.1 Puia sp. | reverse complement strand
CTGGAAGACATTTTTTTGAAATCGGATGCGGAAACCGCACCGGGATAAGGTACATAATACTCTGCGATTCCGGTTTGCTTTTTGCCCGCATTTCGCCAGGCCAGCACATATACCACCTGATGATTTTTTATGGTCGGGTAAAATACTTTTGTCCACCAGGTACTATCGGGCGTTTTGTTGTATCCGAACTCTGTCAGTGCCGGTATTTTGTGGTGGGCGGATGCGAGGCTGTCCAGCAGGCTGAGATCACTGCTGAAAAAATTCATGAATGTTGTATTGTCACGTAAAATATTGGCCTGGTAAATATCAAAACCCATGATATCGATCAGATCGTCACCCGGATATCTTTCGACATATTCGGATCCGCTGGTGAATTTATCTGTGTTGAAAGCATATAACAGGTTATGGAGATTTTTATCCTTTCTGAAATAAAGAATCGTGTATTTCCAGAGTTTTTTCATTTCATCCGGACTGCACTGATCCTTACCCCACCAGAACCATCCGCCATTCAGTTCATGAAATAATCTCAAAATGACGGGAATGGGTTCTCCGTTTTTCCCCTTCAGGCTGCCGAGGAATTCTGCTACCCGGTCGAGCCAGCCGTTATACAGTGAATTTTTTGGTCCGCCTGGTAATATGGAATCGACGGCACCTGGTTTATTATCCCAGGCTGTTCCGCCCGTTAGCGGATTGTTTAAATGCCAGCTGAGGGTAATCACACCGCCGCGATCATATGCATTCCTGATAAATGATTTTATTTTTTCAAATGGAACTGAATCCAGATTGTGCGTCAGGCCCAATTCAATTCTTCCCAAATCAAATCCGTATATCGCCGGGTATTCTCCTGTCAGGTCCCGGATATCACTTCGTCCCGGAATATATTTCCAACCCACGCCATAACACGGATCGTCCTGGTGACCAAATAATATGTTTTTTCCGATTAGCCGGTAAAGATTTTTATAAAGATTTTTAGTTTCGTTCGTTGCCTGCTTGTCGCTGCAGGTTTGTGCAAAAATGATTTGATATGGAAAAGATAAGATGAGCGAGAAATAGAAGAGGATCTTCATTTTCATAAAACAAGCTTATGAGCAAAGCTATTTTTGATCGGCCCCTTTATTAAATACTTTATTATCTTTTAATGGTATTATTTTACTGCAAACCTGAATGTTTAAAGCGGAAACCGGTACTGAATAAGGGCTGGAGTCAAATAAATTACATAAATAAATCTACAGGATTCTAATACTTTTTTTACTTTAGTGTGCCCGGGAAGCATCGATGTTCATTGAGGAAGAAATATCATGAAAAAAAATCTGCTCAGAGAGATTACGCCGTTGACACAAAATGATTGCTTTACGCTATTTTCCCGCGTAAAATCGGGTTTTGATTTCCCGCTTCACTATCACGAGGAATTCGAGTTGAATTTTATCCGTGGTGCAAAAGGTGCCCGCCGGGTGGTGGGTGATCATGTGGAAGAAATTGGGGAGATGGAACTTGTATTGATTGGACCGAATGTTCAACATGCCTGGTTCAATCATCAATGCAAATCGAAAGAGATTCATGAGATCACCATCCAGTTTCACAAGGATCTGTTCGACGACAAATTATTGCGCCGAAATCAACTGAGTTTTATAAAGAATATGTTTGACAAATCCTCCCGGGGCATTCTTTTCCCAAGGGAGACGATACAGGCCCTGGCACCACGTATTGCCGAGTTAAATCAGAAACATGGTTTTGATTCGGTACTTGAACTGATTTCAATCCTGCACGACCTTTCCATTTCGCGCAATCTTCGTATACTTTCCGATTCCGCATTTACGAATGAACAATTTAGTTATAACAGTCGCCGGATCGAAAAAACATTCGATTACATGAACAAAAATTTTGACCGGACCGTTACGCTCTCGGAGGTTTCCAAACTGGCCAACATGAGTGATGTTTCTTTCAGCCGTTTTTTCAGACAAAGAACGGGCAATACATTTATTGACAGTCTGACGGAGATCCGCCTGGGCCATGCGAGCCGCATCCTGATTGATTCCACGAACTCGATCGCAGAAGTCGCTTATCATTGCGGTTTTAATAATATTTCAAATTTCAACCGGATTTTCAAAAAGAAAAAAGGCTGTACACCAAGGGAATTCCGTGAAAGTTTTTCAGGAACACGCATTTTCATTTAATTTCCTGCCATCTTTGTTCTTCAATAATATATACCATGAGTTATTCTTTCCGGGACGACCGTTATGATAAAATGCAGTATCGGCGCACAGGCAAAAGCGGCGTACTCTTACCTGCTGTTTCACTGGGTCTCTGGCATAATTTCGGAGATATCGACAATCAGGAAACGGCGCGTGAAATTTTACGGCTTGCTTTTGACAAAGGGATCACTCATTTTGACCTTGCAAATAATTACGGTCCCCCACCCGGTTCGGCGGAAGA
>DASXNJ010000256.1:0-13522 GCA_036495145.1 Puia sp. | reverse complement strand
AAGGGACTGCCCGTCGCACTGGATAAGCAACCGCCGCAGGTCGCTCCTTATCAGTTGCGACTCGACTGGCAAATCTGGTTCGCTTCCATGTCGACTGCAGATGAATATCCGTGGACGCTAAACCTGGTTTCAAAACTTCTTCACAATGACCCCGGCGCGATAAGTCTCCTTGCAGGCAATCCCTTTCCGGACAAACCGCCACGCTTTGTCCGGGCTGCTTTATATCGCTACTCCTTTGCAAAGACCGGCAATATCTATGGGCGCTACTGGGATCGCGAAATGGTCGCTGATGACTGGATTCCTGCGATGTCAGTAAATGACCCGCGGCTAATCAATTTTCTGAAAGGATATGGGTGGATGCACTAATCCTGATTCATAAATCCCACAGTCAATACATTGGACGCTTCAGTCATATCTCTCTCCCTGATCAGCTATTACTTTGCGGTCTACAAAAATCAAACTTTACAAAATGAAAAAGACACTATCCGTGCTTGCCATTGGATTCATTTCCATCCTGGCATCCGGCCATCAGGCAATGGCGCAAAATTCTGCCGGTCCCATTACGTTTTATGCATCGAAAAACTTCGACAGGTCTATCCGCGACGTAGCCGACCTTGCGAAAACTGTTACCCTTCTGAACGATGTGCCGGAAGAAAAGAATTCGAATTCAAAAGCAGTCAAAGATTTCCAGAATCGTTTCCAAAAAGTGAACAATGCCATATGGTTTTCAGATCAGAATGGTTTTATCTCGTACTTTACAATAAACAGTTATGTTAACAGAGTTTTTTACGATAAAAAAGGACATTGGCAGTATTCACTCCTAATTTATGCTGATGATCAGTTGCCTCGAGATCTCAGAGCTTCTGTAAAATCCAAATATTATAACATGGTTATTACGCTGATTGAAGAAGTTCAATCAACCGATGGCATGGTATATATTGTACACCTGGAAGACAAGTCGGCTATCAGGATTTTAAGATTAAGCAAAGAAGCTGAAATGGAAATCCTGCAGGAACTTACAAAAGCCTGATAAGCTTATATGTTTCGTGAACAGTTGCCCTTTCGGGGCAACTGTTTGCATTATATTTACAGTCTAATTCATCAGTTATGAAATCGATTCTGCTCTCTATGGTTTTTTCTTCCTTTTTATTTTCTGCAAATGCCCAGATCAGCACACCAGACATTTTATATACAAAACTCGGTCCGCTGAATATTCAACCCGTTCAGCATGCAAGCCTGATACTCACAGTGCATGGTCTGACAGTGTATGTAGATCCCTCCGGCGCTGATAATTATAAGGGCCAGAAACAACCCGACATTATTTTGATCACCGATATCCATGGTGACCATTTTGATATAAAAACCATAGAGGCAGTTCAGAAAACAGGCACGTTGCTGGTGGTGCCACAGGTTGTCGCCGATAAATTACCGGCTGCCGACAAGGTCCGTCTCCTTGTGATGAAGAATGGTGATCAGACCACACAATCTTTTATTATGATCCGTGCTATTCCTATGTATAATCTGCCGGAGAGTCCAACAGCGATGCATACAAAGGGAAGGGGTAACGGTTATGTACTTGGTATCGGTGGCAAGCTTATTTATATCTCCGGCGATACTCAGGGAATTCCGGAAATGCGCTCCCTGGAAAATATAGATGTCGCGTTCATATGCATGAACCTGCCATATACAATGGACGTTAAAGAAGCGGCAGATGCCGTGCTGGCTTTTAAACCCAGAATTGTTTATCCATATCATTATCGCGGTAAGGACGGACTCAGTGACGTAAAGGAATTTAAAAAACTCGTGGAAGCCGGAAACAAGAATATCGACGTCAGGCTCAGAAACTGGTATCCGGGAAAATAGGGCTATTATCCCCATCGCAATTTATATTCATGCTCTTCAGGGAATTCCAAATAAGAGAGGCAACGAATAATGACATAACCTCGATTAAGCATGTGGTTTTTTCATGCCTGAAAGAATTTGGTTTACGTCCGGACGTCAATGGAAAAGATAAAGATCTTAACGACATAGAAATCAGTTATATATTATCCAATGGTTATTTCGGTATTGTTCTCAATTCCGAATCTGATCTTGTGGTGGGTTGTTTCGGCTTATTTCCCTTCAATGAACATATTTGTGAACTGAGAAAAATGTATCTTTTAAAAGAGGAGCGTGGAAAAGGCCTGGGAAAGTTTATTTTGGATTCGGCCATTCAGATAGCGAGGGAGAAAAAGTATAAAAAAATAATTTTAGAAACCATCTCACCTTTAAAAACTGCCATTTTCCTGTACAAACAGTATGGATTTAAAGAAATTCAACCCAGGGAAATAAATACAAGAGTTGATCAGGCATTTGAGATTGACCTTTAGTTCGTGGCTGATAATTTATCAATCGTGTCGTACATCAGCCTGAAACAATTCCAGGCCGTATTTTCATTGGGATCAGCAGGAGGCTGATTGCTATAAAAGCCGTTTAGAAAAAAACTGTTGCGCATCCACGTTGTTTCCATAATGCCAAGAAAACGGGCACTCATTTCGGTCGTTGATTCCCGCCTGAAAGCAAGTATATCGTTGATCTGTGTTAGAGCAAGAGACGGTTGTCTCCAGGGACAGGTTATCACCCTGAACCCCTTCATTGAAAAATATACCGCAGTCTTGTCTGCACGTTCATAATGCCAGTCGCAGATCACAACATCTTTCGGAATCATGTCAATGGCATGGTACGTATTGTTTAAACTTGCTTCCCATTCACCCAAACCAGTTGATTTTCCATCCAGCAGGCGGTCACCCCAGATCCACATTTCCCTTCCTTTCTGAAGCAGGTGATCGTGTATTGTCCGAACTTCGCCGGCAAACAATTCTGCCTTATCCCGACCACCGCAGCGGGGACATTTGTCATCGCCGATAAAAAATACTTCATCCATTCCAGCATGAAAAGCATCAGATTCAAAAACATCGCAGAGTTCATCAATCACCGCGAACAATACCGGATGCAAATCGGGATGCAGGGGACAATAGCTCAGGCAGTAAAGATTATCTGCATTCGGCCATAAATATTTTTCCGGCATTTTGATATCCGGGGTTTCATTGAACTGCGGATAAACGCGTAACAATTTCCCGGTATGGTTTGCCCAGGACTGATGACCAAGCAGGTCGATCTGTGGAATAACCCGGATATTATGTTTCTTACAAACGGAAACAATTTTTTTAACGTCTGATTTTGACAGAGCAAAACTGTCGGTTAACTCAGGTATAGATTTGAACTGGTAATGAAATTCCATCTGTACAATCAGTGTATTTACTTTGCGGGGAGCCAGTTCCTGATCTATAAACCTTACAAAGGAATCCAACCCGGAAGGCCTGGGCGCGTCAATACAAAAACCGCGGACGGGTAACAGACTATCCAGTTTAGTTTGAGCTGATACAGACATGCAAAATAATATGACAATGTTTAATAAAATTAAAAATCCGGTCAATCGCTTTTTCATAACTATCTGTTCTTAATCATCAATTCTGATTTATAAAATAACCGGATGCATTCCACATTATTTTATAAGTATAGCAAAATAAAATTATCACTTCATAAAGCCCGGCGGATGTTTTGATTGAAAACCCGTGCGTTCCTGGTATGCTTTTGCAAAGGCAAGTAAATCGGCCTCGCCAAAATGTTTTCCAATAAACGTGATTCCCGAAGGCATCCCATTTGATAAAAACCCATTCGGAAGGGTTACCGATGGGTTGCCAGTCAGGTTCGTGATGGCCATTTGATCGCCTGTCTCGGGCGGCGTTATGATGACGTCGTATTCATCGATCAGCGGATCCATTTTTTTCATGATCTGGTATCGCAGTCTGCAGGCATTGAGGTATTCAACTGCAGGTATAAATCGTGCCGCCCGGAAGGTGTTGGGCCATCGGTCCTTATTCTGCTGTACCATTTCATCATCAGCTGAAGAACGGGTAAGCAGATCGAAGGCGGCAGCCGATTCTGCGCAAATAATCAGTGACAACATTTCATCGCCGTGCAAACTGTCGGGGAAATATAAAGGAATCAGTTTAACACCCATTTCCTTTAATACCGCCAGTGTTTGTTTTTCCGGACTGCCGGCAGATAACGTGTCAATGTAATTACTGATATAGGCGACTTTCATTTTTTTTATGTCGGTTGAGCCGTTGTAATTAAAAGCGCGTGAAATTGAAGATGCATCATCCCGATCAGCGCCGTGGATAAAATAAAATACAATGGCCGCATCTTCAGCAGATCTGCAGATAGGACCAATTTTGTCCGAACTCCAGGCCAGTGTCATACCGCCGGTTCTCGCAATGCTACCATAAGTAGGTCTGAGACCGGTAACTCCGCAACGCATCGCCGGATCCACGATGGATCCATAAGTTTCGGTACCAATGGCGAAGGCTACAAGTCCCGCAGCTGTCGCTGATGAAGAGCCCGCTGATGAACCACCTGATCCCTTTGTTGTGTCCCAGGGATTTCGGGTGAGACCTCCGAACCAGACGTCATCCTCCGCCAGTTCGCCAAGTGATAATTTGGCCACCAGTATAGCACCTGCATCCTGCAATTGTCTGGCTACAAAAGCCGTTTGATGAATCACCTGGTTTTTATACGGCGGTGTCCCCCACGTGGTATGTGTTCCTTCGACTGCAAAAAGATCTTTGATGCCATAGGGAATTCCATGCAGCGGTCCTCTGTATTTCCCCGCAGCGATCTCAGCATCTGCTTTTTTTGCCTGACGAATCGCAAGGTCTTCCGTTAGTTCTATGACACAATGTAAACCCGGACCATATTTTTTCAACCTGTCAATATAAAATCGCGTCAGTTGCTCGGAGCTGATTTTCTTGTGTCTGATCAGAGACGCCAGTTGAGGTATACTATAAAATGCAAGTTGATTTCTGTCGGCAGGCAGTTGCACCTGTTCCGGAATATTGAACTGAACGGGTAATTGTTTATGAGGAACCGGCATACCAGGTAAAACAGGATTAAACCAGAGCGGCATAGGCATATCGTTCGTAAAGTTCCGGTCGTGCAGATAATTGTAAGTTTTTATCCGGTCTGTCAAAACGCTGGCCATCGAATCGCGTTTTACCTGGGTAAAATGCAGGGACGCCATTTTTTCGGCAGTTTCGATTTGGGCTGTGGACACTGAATCCTGA
Source organism: Puia sp. (assembly GCA_036495145.1). Lineage (GTDB taxonomy): Bacteria > Bacteroidota > Bacteroidia > Chitinophagales > Chitinophagaceae > Puia. Next base: position 8,357 of record DASXNJ010000256.1, on the reverse strand, counting down.
GCCTGAACTTTAAATAAATACATAAGGCAAATGAAAAGCAGTCGGTATTTTTTCATTACTTTTTTTTCACGCATAATTAATGGGGCCGATTCATAAACGATTATTCGCACTGACCATATCGTTTTACTGATGTTAATTTAAGCAGATCTGAGTGTATATAGGGTCATAATCTGTAAATTTGATTAGAAATTGTGGGATGCGTATAATTTTGCTAATACTTGCCTTGTTTTCTTTTCTTTCGCCAAAGGCTCAAACATCTTTGCCTGTAACTAGCATGAATTTTTCACAATCCCTTTTTTTTCCAGGTTATCAATCCTATGGAGATAGTAATCAGTTTAATAAGAAATGGTATTTTACGAAATACGCAGCCATCTCTACCGGCGCTGTTTTTTACCACGGAGGCGGGGGAACATTTTTATCTGCACCTTTCGGAATGCAATTGAACCATCCTGTAAATAATAATGTCATCGCTTTTGCAGGTATGTCAGTGGCACCCACGTTTTTTAATTATAACAGTTTATATACTGATCCGGTCTTTAACAAATCCTATCCGGGCAGCATGATGTCAAACCCTTATGGGTTTGGTATGAATTCAAGAGTGGATATTGGCCTGATGTATATCAACGATGCCAGAACATTTTCCATATCCGGAAGTATTGGCATTGACAGGGGAACCTACCCGCTTTATTATCCGTCAGGCAGAGGAGTTACGAAGAAACAATAACTTCCTTTGTGCACCCATGCGCCTTTATTGATCATTTGTTTTTCTAACGCACGTCCCTCTGGTGATCCAATACGAATTGTATAATTTCTTCCAGGCTTTGATCCACGCGATTAATCGCATCTGTAATATCTTCCCGGTTCACCTGAGCAGCAAATGAAAGGGTCTTCAGTTTTTTTAAAACAGATTTTGTATCCATTCCCTCATATCCCATTGGCCTGATCAGGGAAGCGGCATGTATAAAACCCGACAACTCATCGAATACATAAATCATATGATCCATTTTGGATTCTGGCTCAACCCCAAAATATTTCGGACCATGCGAAGCAATGCAGTGAATAACAGCCGGATCAATATTTCGTCGCTCTAACTCTTCAATAATTTTTTTGCAATGAGTTTCCGGATATTTTTCCCAATCCGCATCATGAAGCAGGCCGGCCAGTTCCCATGCCTGTGCCGTTTCTGCATCCGCTTCTTCCTTTTCGATGGCCCAGGCTTTCATCAATGCAGCCACTTGTTTCATATGTAGTTGCAGTCTTTCATTGGGCACCCATTCCTTTAGTAACTGATGAGCCTCTTCCATACTCATAAGTCTGCCTTCATTCGCGATATCTCCAAATGCAGTTCTTCCCAGATTTAAATTCATTTTGATATCATATTTAATTTCAGAATTCTGCTCAGCTACACCATCTGCCAATATTATGATGATATAATATGGGCCGGTTTTTCTTTTCGAATAAAAATTTCCCTGCCATTAAAAATAATCACCGCAAATAAAATGATACTATAAGATATGATCTGTATATGATTAATCTTCTCATGGAAAACCCAGGTAGCCAGTGTAAAAGCAATGATCGGATTGATATTCAGCAGCATGCCCACAATGGATGAATTAATGCCCGTGAGTGCAAATAAATTCAGGAAGAGAGGTATGATGGTGAAGAATACAGCTATGACCGCGATGTACCCAAAGAATGAAAATTCAGTGGGGAGTTTTCCACTGTATGTGAAGAAGAAGGGCAGTAGGATCAGCGATGATAAAACGATATGAAACGTGAGTACGATAAAAGTATCAAAGCCGGAATTCCTGCGCTGGCTAACGAGATAACAGGCATAGCTGAATCCGACGATCAGGCTGAAATACATATCCCTCAGATCCGCATAAGAAAGTAAGATGCAACCGGTAACGCTTAATCCCACTGCCAGCCATTGCATCCGGCTGAGTTTTTCATGCAGTATTACAAAAGCAAGAAGGGTCGTAAGGATCGGACAAACCATATATGCCAGCGAAGTAGCTTTAACACTGATATGATTCATTACATAAATAAACGAAAACCAATTCCCCGTTAAAAAAATACTGCCACCGATATTCAGCCAGATTGTTATTCGTTTTTTCTCCGGTGGCAGGTTTTTGAATAATTGCACGGTCTCCTTCCACTTATTTCTTCTGAAAAGAAAAACGATCAGCAACATAAATACAGCGCAGCTGAAAACACGGTAAAATAAAATATCGGCGGCAGTATATGCATCAAGAGGTCTCAGAACCAGACTGAAAAAGCCCCAAATGGTATAGGCCACAATAGCTGCCACATAGTAATTTACTTTAGTCGAAGAATCCGGCATTCAATGAAATTACTTTACCCGAACCTCATATTCAAATCCGTCCAACCTTTTCCCCCATTTATATTCAGATTATGGCGGCCCGACCATGGTGGACTAAGTTTCAACAAATCACCAGGCAATTGCTTTTCTATTTTCTGTATTGATTAATAGTCTTACTCTTGCAGTTTCCGGTTCAAATAAGTAATCCATTAAAATTTTTGTTAACTGATCACCCGGTAAAATTGTGAAGAATCCGGGTCTAACGCAGGGAAACATCCCCAAATGTATTTCCCATTCTGAGGTCGCCTGTTTCCAGACCCTTCCTGAACCAGTAAACTCTTTGCTGGGATGTACCATGAGTAAATGAATCCGGTACTACAATTCCTTCGGTTTGCTTTTGCAGCCGATCGTCCCCAATGGCATTTGCCGCATTCAATGCTTCCTCAATATCTCCTTTCTCAATAATATTATGCTTTTTTTGTTCATAATAAACCCAGACCCCGGCAAGAAAATCAGCCTGCAATTCCAGCATGACTGAATAACGATTTGCATCTCTTTCATTTGCCCTTGATCGTAGTTGCTCAATTTTTTGAGCGGTGCCATTTAATTTTTGAACATGGTGACCGACTTCATGAGCAATAACGTAGGCCATGGCAAAATCACCTGGCGCCTGGAGCTTATCCTGCATTTCTTCAAAAAAAGAAAGGTCGATGTATAATTTGCTGTCATTCGGACAATAAAACGGCCCTGAAGATGCACTGGCATTTCCACAGGCAGAGGCGACTGAATTCCTGAATAATACCAGCGTCGGATCGCTGTATTGTTGGCCATTTTGTTTAAAAATTTCGGTCCACACATCTTCAGTATCTGCCAGCACAACTCTTACAAAGCTGGCACGCTGATCATCAGCTTTTTTTTCTTCTGTGGTCTGGGTGGTCTGGCCGTTCTGCAGATTTATCTGTGGAATCTGGGAAGGATCTACACTGTTACCGCCCAGAAAAGTATACAATAAGTAAATAATTACCCCAATGATACCGCCGCCTGCGGCGATACCGCCACCGGAAAATCCCCGGCGGTCTTCAACGTTCGTACTTTCGCGTCTGCCAAACCACTGCATCGAATAAAATGATTAAGGATGAATGAATACGCTTAATATGCATAAGCCGTACCAGGGGTCTTCTTTACACCCCGTAAAAAATACTTCATCTGATCAATTGGTATAATCAATTATTCTTCAATGATATATTCATTTCTAACACGATTCGATTTAAGTAATCTGACACTCCGGCATCTTTAGGATATTATTTTCCTAAGTCCTGGGCATTCATTTGAAGTATAAATCTTTACTAGAAATTATTTGTTTACGGCCGAATTGCCCAGGCCAGACCATCCGGACCGGCCAGATCAATATGCCCGGCAACTGTTAGGGTTTTGAGATCTACTATCGCAATATAGTTATCAGGCGTGCAACCAATAAAAGCTCTTGATCCATCCTTATCCAGCAGGATACCTGCACCACCATGTCCGATGTTCAAACGCTTTAATTCTTTACGCGAAATAGCGTCATAGATCAATAAATCGCCGGTTCTCAAACTTGAAATCAGTACTCGTTTGCCGTCTGGCGTGAATTGAAGCCGGTTTGCTCCAAGAGCTTTGGCATCCAGTTTTTCAATCACTCTTTTGGATGCGATATCAATAATAGCGATGCTCCCGTCGTCGGATGCCGCAGTCCACAACTCTCGCCCATCGGGTGATACATCAAAACCTTCCGAACCTTTTGAAACAGGAACAATCGTTTGTATCCACTCCATATGCGCTTTGGCTCCCGGAAAGGTTTGTCCATTAGGTCCAACCGGCGGAGGCAGTAATGTATCAATTATAATGCTTACGGTTCCTGAGCTCACGTTTGTTGTATAAACATTTTTGCCATCAGGCGTAACATAAATCATATGCGTCCGATTCTCGCCCGTTCCCATGCACCAGTCCATCATACCCGTGGACGGATCCAATCGGCCGACGGCTTTGGAACCTTCTGCACTAAACCATAATTTCCCGTCGGCGAACGTCAAACCATGAGGACCGAACAAGGGTCTTGTATCGATGTTCCGCAAAGGTTTTTGCGAAATGAGATCAATCACATTCAATTCGTGCAGACTGCCTCCACCATAGATCGAGACATAAGCCGTTTTTCCATCCGCAGACGCAATCACTTCGTGAGGATCTGAACCAACGGGCATACGTGCGATAATCTTCAGGCTGGCCGGATCTATTATCGCCAGGATATGATCTGCCTTAGAAAGGGCGAGCAGCGAGCGCTGCGGGGTGCTCTGTGCAGTGCAACTGAAGGATGTACAAGTAAATATTATCAGAAAAATATTTCCGCTAAGAAATCTGATTAACCCTGATTTTGCGGGATGAATACCCGTATTGGTTTTATTGAAGGCTTTGTTCATAAAAATATATTTATTATTTATCTTTCAGGTAGCGATATAAAAACGCCGCGGCAAATCCTACCAGCATATAAATGAAAATTCTGACATAGCGATTTCTCATACAGCCTATCCATTAATATGGAATTCATTGCCCATTTTACCAACGCTGATTGGTTTCAGGATTACTTTCTAAAGTTAAATCTTTCTGTTATTTCTTCGATCTGTTTTAATTGTGTTATTCTACCGGGGAGGCTAATGATGTCAATCCGTGAGCCGTTCATTCGTTCATCTTAATAACTCAGGATATCTTTACATTAAGATCAGTAAGTCATTTACCGGAGAAATATTATGAATAAGCACGATGAATAAAAAACTCAAAGCAGCGGTCCTGGATGATTATCAGCGGGCATCGTCCGGATTTGCAGACTGGTCCACGATTTCTAACCGGGTAGAGCTGACTATTTTTGATCAGCATGTATCAGATGAAACCAGATTAATCCAACGCTTGCTGCCATTTGAGATCCTTTGTGTTATGCGTGAAAGAACTCCGCTAAACAGAAAAATTCTTTCTCAGCTGGCAAATTGTAAACTCATTGTTTCAACAGGTGCCAGGAACGCGTCAATCGATCTGTTGGCGGCTGAAGAATTTGGAATCACGGTAAAAAATACGAGATACCTCGCCAGCGGTGCTCCGGAATTAACCTGGGGTCTTCTTTTGGCGATCGCGCGTAATATTCCTCAGGAATCACAGAATATCAGATCGGGTGAATGGCAAACCACCATCGGAACAGATCTCAAAGGAAAAACGATTGGGATCATAGGCCTTGGAAGGATAGGCAGCCGGATTGCCAGATATGCACAGGCCTTTGAAATGAGAATCCTGGCATGGAGTCCGAATCTTACAATTGAAAAAGCCACCGAAGCAGGCGCCATAGCCGTTACAAAAGACGAGTTGTTTAAAGAATCTGATTTCATAACCATCCATATGGTCCTGAGTGACCGATCAAGAGAATTGATCAAAATGCATGACCTGAAACTAATGAAATCATCAGCTTATCTGATCAATACCTCAAGGGGTCCACTGATCCGGGAGGCCGATCTGATTGAAATCCTCCGCGAAAAAAAAATCAAAGGTGCTGCGTTGGATGTATATGACACTGAACCATTGAGTGCTGACCATCCCTTCCGGAAATTAGATAATGTCTTGGCAACACCACATATCGGTTTTGTTACTGAGGACACTTACCGGATTTTCTATCAGGACACGGTTCGTGCTATCGAAAGCTGGTTGGCGACCAATTGATGTATGCCGTTAGACTTCTTGATCGTCGGATAACGCTTCCACCATTTTCTTGTGCATATTCCATATTCGGCATTACACAAATGCATTTAACTTGCATCTTTATAATCCTGTTTCCTCAACCATGGATCATTTAACAACAAATAAAAAAAGCTCAGCAGACAGCACGATTCATCCACTGGTTAACCCAGAAGGAACAAATAAGGATTAGGAAAAATAACTGGTAAAAAGCAAAATCTTTGCAATATGCAATCCAACACAGATATAATTACTTTGCCAGGTTTGCCAGGTGTTTCTCAAACAATGGATGCGATAGAAAAAGCGCTCACCAGTCACGGTATTTTTATTTATGCACGTATTGACCAGGAAGCCGAAGCCTCTAAAGTCGGACTGACTTTAAAACCAATGAAACTTCTGATTTTCGGAAATCCCCGCGGTGGTATACCGCTCATGAATGCTAATCCCCTCTGTGGTTTGGATCTGCCCTTAAAAATTCTTACCTGGGAAGACAAGGATAAAAAAGTATGGCTGAGTTATAATTCATTTTCATATCTGCAAAAACGTTTTGATCTGCCTGCTGACCTGATTCAAAAAATATCGGGAGTTGAAAAGATCATTCGTGAGGCACTAAACAATTAATTTTTAATAGAAACATATGCCATCCAAAGTTTGGTTGATCACCGGTAGTTCGCGCGGCCTGGGACGTGCTGTTACGGAAGCGGCGCTTGAAGCGGGACATCAGGTAGTTGCGACCGCCCGCAATATCATTCAGCTGGAGGATTTAAAAAAAACGTACGGAGAGCAGTTGGTGATCTTTGCCCTGGATGTTACGAATGAGACAGCGGCTTACAACGCAGTTCAATCAGCAATCGATCATTTTGGGCAACTGGATATTCTCGTCAATAATGCGGGTTATGGAAATATTAATTCAATTGAAGAAACAAGTCTGGCCAATTTCAGGGCAGAGATCGAAACAAATCTTTTTGGCACGATCATCGTAACGAAAGCAGCACTTCCCTTTATGCGCAGGCGACGGTCAGGACATATTATACAGGTATCTTCTATCGGTGGCCGGATCGGGCCGATCGGACGCGGGCCTTATGCAGCTGCCAAATGGGGCGTTGAGGGCTTTTCAGAAGTACTGGATAAGGAAGTCGGACCGCTGGGTATCAAAGTAACCATCATAGAGCCCGGCGGTTTCCGGACGGATTTTGCGGGCTCTTCTTCCAGCATACACGATGGCATTTTGGATTACGATGCTACGGTAGGCGCAACTGCGCGCTTTCAACGTGATTATAATGGAAAACAACCCGGTGATCCGAAAAAAGCGGCGCAGGCGATACTGAAAATTGCAGGGATGAGTTCGCCACCTCTTCGTTTGCTGCTCGGCAGTGACGCCTTTAATGGTGCTATCCGAAACGATCAGCTGAAAACACAGTCAGATAAAGAGTGGGGTGATCTGAGTAAGTCGACAGATTATCAAAACAGGTCAGAATGAGCATATCTTCGATATTTTATTTACATTAGAATTAAATTCACCAAAAAAATATCGGATGAAAACGACAAAAATAATGTATTGGATTTTTACAACTTTGTTCGTAATCTTCATGTTATTCTCGGCGATAGCTTCCTGGTTCCCCAAACCAGAGGGCATTGCCATGATGAAACACCTGGGTTATCCTTATAGTGTGCTCACCTTTCTCAGCGTCGCGAAGATTCTCGGAATTATTGCGATTCTTATACCCGGTTTCCCGCGTCTCAAAGAATGGGCTTATGCCGGATTTACTTTTGACCTGATCGGAGCTACTTTTGCCGGCCTCTCGGCAGGTGATCCGCTTATGCAATGGATACCTGTGTTACTCGGACTGGTATTTATTTTTGGGTCCTATATCTTATATCACCGGATCAAAAATCAGTCTGCCGTTCGCAGATAAAATAATTGTATGATTACTGCACTGGAATGTTGCAAATCAACAGGGACCGTCAGATAGGGAATATAAACTCAAATCGATGTCCGGGCGAAACATATTTATAGTTTCATCCCTTTAATCAACCAAACCGACTTCACAGACTGCTCCTTTAAATGAAGGAATTTCTTGCGATCCTCATCACGGGAGAAGTTTTCGAAATCCGGCTCAGAATTAAATTCAACGAGGTGGATTTCATAGGGCCTGTCGATATTATTTTCTACAAATGCGTCGGCTGATGGTCTCACCCGAAGTAAAAGCCGCCCGTTATATTTTGATATGGCAGGAATCGCAATATCTTCAAACTGATGAAATACTTCTTCCTGATCTTCTTT
>DASXNJ010000255.1:0-3735 GCA_036495145.1 Puia sp. | reverse complement strand
ACTTTATCGCGATAGCGGCCCCCGAGTAATTGCCAGCACGGAACATTGTACGCTTTTCCGCAAAGATCCCAGAGCGCCATTTCCACGCCGCTCACGCCACCACCCTGGCGGGCAGGACCGCCAAATTGTTTGATCGTTTTGAAAAGCATTTCTACATTACATGGATTTTGCCCAAGTAGACGGCTCTTCAGCATCAGCGCATAACGTTCATCGGCGCCGTCCCTTACTTCACCCAAACCATAAATACCCTGATTGGTATCGATGCGGATGATGGGGGTTCGGCCCACGTTTTGTATAATGCAATAACGCATATCGGTGATCTGCAAATCAGATGGACCGGAGAATCGTTTCACCTTTTGCGTGCTCTGCGCAATCACCTCTTCAATAGGTGAAAAAAGAAAAGCCCCGCCCAGGGTAATTCCGCCGAAGACAGATTTTTTTAAAAAGCCACGACGGCTGTTTTCTTTTATTGAATAGGTTTCAGCATTTGTTTCTTCAGGATCTTTCAATCCAATTTTCTGCAGGAATTTCCGGGAAGGCGTCATGGTCGTTGTTTTTTAATCAGTCTGATAATTGAGTATGGAAGAATAGAAGTATTGGAAGTCGGGATCGGATTACCAACTTCTATCTTTCATATAGTCGTCTAATTCTTTTCTGGACATCGGAAGATTTTTCTTCGTATCCAGCCATTGTAAAAAATCTTTCTTGATCTCATCCGACCATTGCTGGTCGATCTGCCCGGGTGTATATTTTCCTTCACGCAGACGCTGGTGTCCAAAATCATCTCTCAGCTCCACGAATTCAGAATTCTGAACGAGATCCTGCAGGAATTGCGGTGGAATAAAGACGACGCCCCCTTTTTTTGCCAGTACTACATCCCCCGGCAAAACCGTTGCTCTGCCAATCCTGACCGGCATATTGATACTTCCCAGCATCATTTGCTGTATGTATGAAGGATCATAACCTTTTATCCAGCCATTGAATCCATTGATTTCTTCGAGGCCTTCCACATCCCTGACCGAACCATAAAATACCACACCCCGGTGTGAATGCGCATAAATCGCATTGCCCAGATTGTCTCCGATTAAAGTACCATCCACTACTTTACCATAACTGTCAGCCACATAAATATCTCCGTCCTTCAATACATCGATCGGCCATGAATTGGTTGATCCGATCCGGCCTTCTGCTTTTCCCAGGTCTTTTATTATTTTATCATAGTCAGGACGCAGCGGCAGATATTGGGCAGTCACCACGCGGCCAGTCATCACTGAGTCGGGCCGGATCACCATCCAGTCTCCCTCAAACTGATTTTGATAACCTTTGTTTCGCAGGAAGCCCCATGCTTCTTCCATAGAGACTGTTTTCAGCCTGTTCAGGAGCTGGTCACTCACTTTCGGACGTCCATCCGGGAAACGTTCTCCGCTCCATTCGGGTGTTAATGCCCTGATCTGATCAGGCGTTAAAGTAATTTTTTGTGCGCTGATAAAAAAGACGCTCAGGATTAAGATGACCAGCAGGGTTATGCTTTTGTTCATATGGCTTATTTTATAGAAATCGATCGGGATTAATTTATTCGGGTCTGCATCGGCCTTGATATCTAAGTTAATGCATTATTCGGGCGGGTGACAACAGATGTAAAATCGGTACGGGGTTCTTGATTGAAATAAAGATTCATCCAAACCTGTAAGGTCACATTGGGATCATTGTATGATACGGATTCCTGTATCCGGTTGCTGGATAAGAAACTTATTTTTTACACCCGTGAACAGATAATATTAAAAAGAATAAAAGCGGAGAAAGCATAGCAATTTGAAGGTGAAGAAGTTTTTTTAATCACCGCTGCCGGCATACGACTGATCGTTCCAACTTGACAGAAAAATTGAAAGAAAGTTGATTTGAAACCCCTGACTGCTATCCAATGGAAAAAATCTAATGAGCTTTTCTCGTTCTGGAAGCCTTTCTTGCTGAAGCAGACCGGCTTGCCGCACTTCTTTTTTTTGCCGCTGATTTTCCCTGCTTTGAAAGCGCCGATTTTGAGACCGTTGAAATGGGTTCTTTTTTCAACGCTTTAACGCGGGCCCTTGATCTTGACCTGGATATGGGTTCATGCCTTTCTCCTTTTTCTGATTCGCGTTTTGCGTTGGCGCGGGTTTTCTCTGACACCGTCCCTTTTTTTGGCGGCGCGAGTTTTACACCTGCTCTGCGAGCTTCGGATAAACCGATGGCAATCGCCTGTTTGGCAGACCGGGCACCGTGTTCCCCCTTCCGGATCTTTTCTATTTCGTCATGCACGAATTCACCGGCCTGCGTACCGGCCGATTTCCCTTCTTTCTTATCTTCCAGGGCTTTATCAATTGTTTTTTTGTCTGGCATATCGCAAATTTTTAAACATGAATAATACATAAACGATTTGCAATGGTTATGCCATCCTGTATGTGGCTTAACCGGTGACATCGCCAGAGTGTCGCCTTTCTGATTGCAAAGAGGGTGCGAAAATCGCCATCGCTTACCTGAATGAGGAAGACGATGCCCAGAAATCCGGTACGTTTATTTACGGTTAATGGCATCATATTTTAACGAATCTGTAAAAAGTTTTATGAACAAACATCTTTTGTATGTCTTCCTGTTTTTGGTAATTTTTGGTTACAGTTGCCATAATGGCAATGAACCGACGAATAAACACTCAGACACCGTCAGTGCAGGTAATACCGACTCATCAGGAAGTCAGCCCATTCAAACCAGTCCTGGCGCAGCTAATGGAGGTAATGCAACAGATACCATTGCCAATCACAATGACCTGAAGCCGAGAACAGATTCAGTGATCAGGCACTAATTAAGTTCTCCAGGCAAAATTTTTCACCACCCCGGAAAATCCGGAATCACTATATTAACTTTGGAAACCTTTCCCGACGACTGTCTGCTCATTTTACTGAAACCTGTTTCCTTATTTTGTTTTTCCACGATTCATTTAGGGAAAGTAAAGTTTTTTATTTTTACTACAGAAGCCATTGCCAGTATTCATAATTTTTAGAACTGCCACGTATTTAAAAATCAGTATGATGAAAATTCTCGTTGTAGATGACGAAGTGGATGTTCGTTCTTTGTTTGAGCAAAGATTCCGCAAAGAGATCCGTGAAAAGGAAATGGTTTTTGCCTTTGCGCATTCGGGCCGGGAAGCGCTGGATTATTTAAGTGGCATTAATCGTGAATCGATTCTGATATTATCGGACATCAATATGCCGGGTATGAGTGGTCTTGAGTTACTAAAACACATAAAGGATGAATTTGAAAAACCTCCACCCGTGGTTATGATGATAACCGCATTCGGAGACGATGAAAACTACACAAAAGCCATGAATTTAGGTGCCGATGATTTTTTGACCAAGCCACTTAATTTTAGCCACCTTAGGGAGAAACTCTTCCAGTTATCATAGTGCTTTAAAAAGGGGAATGAGCATACCTATGGCCTCCTGGTCAACACAGGGTGTTACGATGGTATTTCAAAGGGTATTTGAAGACGACTAAATGTAATTCAATGAAAAGAGGTCTACCAGATTCCCGGTAAACCTCTTTCATAATTTTTTCAATTCGTTTTTCCAAGAATTTCCCTCAACTCAGTTCCTTAGCCTTGGTATACTGATTTTTCTGATCCTGTTATTAAATGCATCGCTTAAAAATAAATTTCCATCGGGATCAAAGGAAAGAGAGTTCGGATGATTTAGTGCTGGGATC
>DASXNJ010000254.1:0-3014 GCA_036495145.1 Puia sp. | reverse complement strand
GAAATTTCTGAAGCCATCTGAACCGTTACTGAATCCGAAACGCAGTTGGTATTCTGTGCTTCAATGGGGTTAACCCGCAGGTGTCTTGCTTTCTGACCTATATTATACGTGGTCATGCCCCCATGAAAAATATTCATTGCTTCTTTCATTTGAGAGAACGCTGCCTGCAGGTAACCCGCCGTTACGCTTTCCGCTACGGCAACGGTATTATGGCGGGAGGAAAGCATCTCCCGGATTTTAGCAATGGTTTCATCGTCGAAAATGTTTTTCAGGCCCATGGATCCAACACAACTTTTACACAGTCTTCTTCTTTCCCCTTAAATATTTTATAGGCATGTGCAATGTCACATTATTTTTATTCATTAAAAAATGTGGCAGTTTTTCTTAGTCAATTTTTATACCACCAGCGGCTTGATTTTTCATTTCATACATTGAATCATTCATCCGGATGAAAATGGATCAAATTCATAGTAAGGAGATTTCCCGGAATAAAATGCATCGGTAATGAAATCAGCTGGCATTATTTTTTTACTTATCATGCAAAACCCATTTTATGCAAAATTCAAAAACATCACGTGGCAAAAGTCAGGACCGCAAAAAAGTGGCGGGCGGACAGGATTATGAGGTAAAATATGAGTCAAAAAAAACCGGTGCAAGTACTGATTCAGTTAAATCGGCTGTCAAAAATTCAGGAAATTCCCGGTCAAAAGTTGAATCGACACTAGGTAAAACCAAATTCAAAGGAAAATAAGTCAGTGTTACAGTTGTAGTTTTTACGGCGCCCCTGCGGGCGCTTTTTTTATTTCCTTAATTTATATTGATTCCCATTCGATTATATATGTTCCCCAAAACTGTAAAGGGATTCCTTTTTTTTGGCATATTTTTTATTTTACAAAAAACATCTTGTCCGCTGTAAAAATAAATATTCATTATATGCCATTCAACAGAACAGATATGGTTTACAATGATTACTTGTGGACCGTAGAACCTTTCGACCTTTCAGAAAATTTCAAAGATGTGGAGATCAGCAGGCGCTCAGGCCCACAGATGCTGATTCTTCTAAATAGCCTGATGAACTGCTGGGACCTGATCCAGAACCATCTGGAAGCCGGCCGCATGTTGGAAATAACGATCCGCAGATACCTTCCGGAGTATATCCAAACCTATACAGGAATAAAGCGCTGGATTGAATTTAAATTTCCAGACCTGATTAGAACATTTAGCATTGATGCTGTTTCAGAACCGGAAAAAAGGCTGCAGGTATAGCAGATTTCGGGACAAAGAAAAGATATTTAAATGCATTGTTGATCATTGCTGGCCTCGTTTTTTCATTAATGGTTTAAAAATGTATGGAAACGATTGACAGGAAATCTGATTCAGGGATTTATGGAACAGACTGATCCCGGATTTGTTGAAGTGCGCGGTGCACGTGAGCATAACCTGAAAAATGTTTCACTGGATATTCCAAGAAATAAACTGGTCGTATTTACGGGTATTTCCGGTTCAGGTAAATCCTCATTGGCGTTTGGAACCATTTATGCGGAGGCGCAGCGACGGTATCTGGAGTCGGTATCTCCCTATGCCCGCCGATTGTTCCATCAGCTGGCGGTACCCAGTGTTGATTCGATACAGGGTCTTCCTCCCGCGGTCGCTTTACAACAACAGAGAGGATCGCCGACGACCCGCTCCTCAGTCGGTAGTGTCACTACTTTATCCAACCTGATGCGCATGTTATTTTCGCGTGCGGGCGTATATCCAAAGGGACAGACCATCTTATATGCGGAATCTTTTTCTCCGAATACCGTCGAAGGAGCATGCCCGCATTGTCACGGGCTCGGTCAGGTTTTTGAAATTCCTGAGAAAATAATGGTGCCGGATGATTCTCTCAGTATACGTCAGCGCGCGATTGCTTCCTGGCCGAGTGCCTGGCAGGGACAAAATCTTCGTGATATTCTTGTAACATTGGGATATGATGTAGACATACCCTGGTATAAGCTTTCTAAAAAAGATCGTGACTGGATATTATTCACCGAAGAACAGCCCACCGTACCGGTTTATGCCGGCTTCACACCTGCGGAGACGCGACATGCATTGAAGAAAAAAATGGAGCCAAGCTATCAGGGAACATTTACCGGAGCACGCAAATATATTCTGGATACTTTTTCAAAAACCCAGAGTGCGTTGATGAAAAAAAGAGTCAGTGCATTTATGATTCCCTCCCTGTGTCCCGTATGTAAAGGAAAAAAACTCCGCCGCGAATCCCTCTCGGTGAAATTCGCGGGTATTGATATCGCGGAGATGTCGGGACTTCCTTTAAAAGAATTAAAAGGAAAACTGGATCCTTTTATAAACGTAAAAAATGAAGTCATACACCGCATCGTAAAAGACCTGAGCTGCCGCCTGGAGGTATTGTTGAAACTCGGCCTTGGGTATTTGTCACTCGACAGGAGCACACCAACTCTGTCTCCTGGTGAATTGCAAAGACTGAGACTCGGTACGCAGGTCTACTCAAATCTTTTTGGTGTTGTATATGTATTAGACGAACCCTCAGCCGGTTTGCATCCCGCGGATACCGAAGCGCTTTTATCAGCGCTGGATCAGTTGAAACGTTCCGGAAATTCAATTTTTGTTGTAGAACATGATCTGGATATTATAAAAAAGGCCGATTGGATTGTGGATGTCGGACCCGATGCCGGGAGTGGTGGTGGCGAAATATTATATAGCGGACCAGCCAATGGACTGAGAGAAATTACAAGTTCAAAAACTGCCATTTATCTTTTCAGAAACAGTCCGGTTCATCTGCCAGCGTCGCGCAAACCGGCAGGCTGGCTGTCGCTCGAAGGAATTCATCTCCATAATCTTCATGATTTAGCGGCAGATTTTCCACTTGGCGTACTGACATCTGTGACTGGTATTTCCGGGTCAGGCAAATCAAGTCTTATAAGCCGTGCACTGATTGACCTGGTGACGGCATTTTTTGGAGAGCATATAAAAGAGGAAGCTCATTCTCTTGA
>DASXNJ010000253.1:0-28798 GCA_036495145.1 Puia sp. | reverse complement strand
ACCGTAGAGGGACGGGGAACTATCTTTTTATTTTCCGGGCCTCATAGGTGGGTTATACTGGTCCGGGGGCTATACTCAAGGAGTTGCTTATTTAAGTTAAATCATATTCGTAATACATTTATTTACAGTACTTTAAAAGGCAACATTCCCTTGGAGCGCCATTCTGTTCAATGTAGGTTATTTACCCGGTCGCTATCACGAACTCTGTTATTTTCCCGTCCGTCAGATAAAAATGATGAAAGACTACTGTATCTGCTAAAATATTCCCTTCCAGATCTTGAACAACCTGATGGACTTTTATTTTCACGAAATCATTTTCTATGTCGATTTGTATTGGAATAACCTCTGGCCTGAGGATTTCAAATTGCCGGGACCATTAGGCTCTTACTTCTTTATGACCATAGACAAAACCCCCATCCATACCATTTGCCCATTTTACGTCTGTTGCCATTTGGGAAATCACTAAATCGATTTGCCGGCGATTGAAATTCTTATACAGATCCTGAAATAACTGGCTGATGTCATCCATTGTTTTTTATTTAAATATTCCTCTGATTATCAGGCTGATAAATCTTCGCCTTTTACACAGGTAAACCTGCGGGCATTAGTTTTGCAGATCCTCTAAAAGAATGACGTGTATACCGGATATGCATACCGGAAAACTGGTAATTCATACGACGATATATTTTTTTATGTATATTCGATAAACCGGAACCCCGAAAGATAGATAAAATCAAAAAAAATGAAAAAGTTCAACTTGAAAATCTTTAAGATTGCCACGGTGGTGGTGATACTTTTGACTTTTGTGAGCTGGGTCGGATTAGACGCAAACGGAATGCAGAATGGATTTGATACATTCTGGGGGGCAGTTGGCAAGATGTGGAGTGTTCTCAGGTTTCCCATATTCACTCTGTACTGGCATTTTCTATTCAATCATAATAATATAATCCTTTTTTCACTGGCAGTATTCTTAAACTGCGCTTTCTATGGCTTCATAATAGAAAGATTTTTTTCTCTTCGCGGGAAAAGGTCACGATTGCCGTCTGTTCCAACACGTAATTAGTTCAATTTGTACAAAACGGCGTGATTTCGCCAAAGAAGCACCGGCCTTCAGGATTTCAATTATTTTTGGGTGTTAAAACCAACATTTGAAAAAAGATCTACGGCTCTGGCTGGCCTTTGCCGCAGTATATATCATCTGGGGGACCACATACCTGGCGATCAAAATCGGAATCGAATTTATTCCGCCTTATATCATGGCCTCTCTCCGTTATATTATCGCGGGTGTATTATTGCTGACATTCTGCCTGATCAGACGCGAATCCATATTCGCAACAAACATCCCGCAAAATATAGTACTGGGCGCTCTGATTATGACTTTTGGACAGGCCACCGCTTTCTGGTCTGAAAAATACATTTCATCCGGACTGACAGCCGTGTTCAATTCTTTATTGCCCATCTGTTATATCATTGCAGACAAAAGAAACTGGGCCAATTACAGGAAAAGTAAATTGACGCTCCTCAGTATAAGTCTTGGCATTGTCGGAATCGTGATTTTGTTTATCAGCCCGTCTGGTGCTTCCGGGACTGCAACGGGCTTCATTACCGTACTTGCGTCATTTATTACTGTTGCTGCCTGTTTTTTCTGGGCCGCGGGCTCACTTTACTATAAGTACCACAACAAATCAGGATCGCTCTATTCCAACATAGGCTGGCAATTGATAGGAGGTGTTATCTGCTGCCTGTTGATTTCGATTGTAGCTGGTGAATGGCGGGGCTTTGATTACCGGTCTGTACCCTTGCATGCATGGGGTGCGGTCTTCTATTTAGCCATTGCCGGATCGATTGTTGCACTGATTGCTTTGTATTGGTTACTTGCCCGGCGGCCGGCTGCGGTTGTGGGAACATACGCTTATGTAAATCCGGTCATTGCTGTCCTGCTCGGATATTTTATAGCCAATGAAAGAATCACCCTGATTCAAATCTTTGGAATGATCGTAATTTTAGTAGCCGCTTACACAGCCAACCAGGTAAAATTTGCAGCTGAAAAAGGATAGCGGGGAGTCATTATGAAATTATTTTCTCTTTTTATCCTTTCAATCATGCTGGCCGGGCCATTAACCGGTCAGGAGAAAAAGGAACATCTGATTACAAAAACGTATTACGATAAATGGTCCGTCACTTATTTTTCAGAGGAATTATTTGAATATCAGCGAGGCTCAGATGACAGTGATAGCAAAGTGAAGGGGTTAACGATTTTGTATTTTCCGATGACGATGATTGATGACGGCATTTATGGTTCCCTTGGTCTTGTTCTGACAAAAGAAAAAAAGCCGGAATACATACTGGAGCTTTCTTTTCCGGTTGGTATTGGCAATAAGAGTTATGAGGATCCTGCCAATAACGATATGGATGTAAGGTTTCTGTTATTGGCAAGGAAGGATACGGTTTTAAAAACCGTAAGCTATGAGAGTTTGGAAGACCAGGTTACTGTAGGCGGTAGCGAATTTAAAGGCAGACTCTACCGGTTTGCAATTGACAGAAGTGATTTTAGTAAACTAAAAGAACTTGTCCCTGATAAAATGCTATTGTACTTCAAAGGCAAAAACAATAAGTCAAAACCCAAAAGTCGTCCTGCCGGAAGCTCTATTACCAGTGAAAATTCCATGATCAATAAGTTTTCATCCTTTGCAAATTCAATGAGTAAGGTTAAGATTTTAGAAATTCATTAATTCATCCCGCAATCTTCATCTCATCACGTTCCGGACATCACAAGATGAACGGCCAGTCAGCATTTATACAGGTTCGTTGATTTCAGTCTTTCCCGGTTTTGATGGACGCGTCTTCAGATAATAATGCCATAGTATCATCGCCGCGACAGTCCGGTATGGTTTCCAGCTATTGACAATACCCTGGATTTGTTCTTTTGAAATATCTATTGCAAGAGCCTTTAGCCCGATGACAGCGTTCCTGAGTGCCAGGTCTCCGATTGGAAATATATCGGTATGATGTAAAACGAACATCAGATAAACATCGATGGTCCAGTTACCAATGCCTTTTAAGGTAATCAGTTTTTCACGAAGCAGCGCATCAGACATCGTTTCCAGTTCTGTCAGATCTACCTGTTTTTCAACGATTGCTTTCGCGAGAGATTTCACATAGATTATTTTCTGGCGGCTGAAATAACAGACGCGGAGTTCTTCATCACTTAAATGCAAAAGTCGTTCAGGTATGATATGCCTGATCCTCTCACGGAGTTTTTCGAGGGCTGCCAGGGCCGACGCCAAAGAGACTTGTTGTTCCAGAATAAAATGTACAAGGGTTTCGAAAGTATTTGGTCTTATCCACATGGGAGGATATCCAAATTCCGCAATGACAGCAGCCAGATCTCTGTCTTTTTCCGCGAGTGCATCACAGATACTATGAAAATTTATGTCGGAAAAAGTTTCGAATTTGTTTGTCAAGCGGTAATATATTCAAAAATAACGATCCCGGATATGATCTGAAAAGTGAATGAATTTTAAGAGACGATATCTAAAGTTTTTATATCCTTCCTGCCATTGAAAAACTTTTCCAGCACTAATTCAAAAACGGGGTCGGCTTCACGCAAAAGCGAGAACAGGGTAATGGAAGAATGCAATTTTAGATCGTCCGGGCTTCCGAAAACCTGGCGGGCATCGTTTGTTTTCAGATTTAACAATTCACGGGATATATTTATAAGTCTGGAACCAAGGACCGGATGTTTCAAAAAAAGTTCTGCTTCCTGAAGATTTTTTATGGCATAATACCTTGAAGTTTCACTAAAACCAAGCCCCGCTATCTGCGGAAAAATAAACCACATCCAGTGCGTTTTTTTTCTTCCCTGCTGAATTTCTGTAAATGCTGTCACATAGGACTTTTCCTGCGCATCCGTAAATCGTTTCAAACTGTTATCCATTGATTAAATTTACCGAATATTAAAAATGCAATGCCTGAAACGTACAACAACAAGCCCGTTTTCACCCTGCAGGATGTTACACGCAGTATTCAGAAAACCATTTCAGAACGTTATAAGACGGCGGTCTGGGTCAAGGCTGAACTGAATAAATTGAACTACTATAAACAATCGGGTCATTGTTTTCCCGATCTGGTGGAAAAACAGGAGGGCAGGGTCCTTGCCCAGATGAGGGCGATGATATGGAAGGATGATTTTATTGTCATTAACAGAGAATTTCAACGAGTATTACATGAACCACTAAAAGATGGTATCAAAATACTTTTCCTTGCCACGATTTCATTTGATCCGACCCACGGGCTTGCTTTGCGTATAATAGATATTGACCCTTCATTTACTCTGGGGGACCTGGAAAAGGAAAAACAGGAAACGATACAGCGGCTCAAAAATGAAAATCTTTACGATAGGAACAAGGCACTCCGTTTTGCATTGCTTCCCAAACGTATAGCGATCATTTCAGTAGATACCAGTAAAGGATATGCAGACTTCTTGAAAATCATCAAAACCAATTCACATGGTTATGTATTTTTTCACCTGCTGTTTGTTTCGTTGCTTCAAGGTGAAAAAGCGGTTGGTTCAATCATGACTCAATTGAAACGCATCCGGAAAGTGAAATACCATTTTGATCTGGTCGTTATCATCAGAGGTGGTGGAGATGATATCGGGCTTGCCTGTTATAATGATTACCGGCTGGCGAAGGCGATTGCCGAATTTCCCCTGCCGGTACTTACAGGTATCGGTCATTCCACCAATGAAACCGTATGTGAAATGATTTCTTATTCGAATGCAATTACACCGACAAAGCTGGCCGAATGGTTAATACAGAAATTTAATGATTTTCGGGAGCCTGTGCAAGCTGCCAACAAGACCATTATTGACAAATCCCTTCGTCTGATCAGTGAACAAAAGACAAAATTCAGATCAGAACTAAAGATGTTTCGTTCTGTCACGGTAAATATATTACAACGCAGTAGAAATGATATAAAGATATTTAACCAGTCATTGTTACAACGATCGGTGTTCCAATTTAGAAATGAAAAAGCAAACCTAAAACAGTTTCAGAACCGGATACCAGCTGCTACCGGTATTTTATTAAAAAACAGAAGAATTGAAATCGGGGCTCTCAGCAAACAAATAAAAAATATGAGCCCCGAAAATGTCCTGAAGCGCGGATATAGTATTACGCTATTGAATGGAAAGGCCATAAAAAACTATGCGCACGTTAAACCGGGTGATACCATACATACAACTATTTTTGAGGGAGATATTTTGAGTATCGTTCAGTCAACCAATAAACCGGAGACTCATGAGTAAGGAACCAAATTATACGGAAGCATTCGAGGAATTACAGGAAATAGTTCTGGAAATAGAACAAGGCGAAATATCTGTAGACGAACTGGCCGAAAAAGTTAAAAGGGCAGCGGTTCTCATAAATATTTGCAAGTCGAAACTAACAAGCACAGAAGAAGACGTTTCGACGATCCTGAAGGAGCTGGAGAAATCTGCTGAAGAAAAGGGATAGCGGAACGCCTCAGTTTTTGGTTATCACCAGGTTTGCAAAATCTCCCGACAGTTCGCTGCACCAGAGGCCGAATTTTTCACCGCTGTGATTTTTAAATCGTTTTACCCGGAGGCAGGGCTCCTTAGAAGCATTTACGTACACCCGTAAGCTGTCGGAATCTGCAACAATGGTTGCGTGAAACCAACGCGCCGGGTTTGGTGCGGGTGAGATGGTGTTTTCAAAAACCAACGGATGATGTTCTCTCAGTACGAACCATTCATTACCAGGGAGACTCATATACTGCACCATATGCACCCGATGCATATTGTCGGCGCTCTCAAAATTGAAGGGACGGAAATAAACACATTCATAATTGCTATCATTTTCTCCACTAAAAGCCAGTCCGATAAAACTTTGTCCGGGAATATTCTTCCCCCTCAGATCAATATCAATCCGGCCGTTCGTAAACGCCAGATCTTTGAGCCACGCGTTACCCTGCAAATTTACAGCGGGCCGATCGGTGCTGTCCGTTATCCGGACTGCACTACTTGGAGCGCTGGTCTTCATGAGTAGAATCTGACCGTTTTGCAGCATTTGAACGAGATTATATTCAACCTGCTGGGCATTCACTGTAATCGAAAAAAGCATAAAGAGTAAACTGAAAAACTGCCTTGAGCACTTCATAAATGGTATCGTTTGAAATCAGTCAGCGAAGTGCATGCCATTTTATAAACGGGTGAAAGATATTCAATTGAAATGAGCCGATGATTTCAACTGTCCGATTTTACTATAAAATCGTCCGGATCCGGTTCAGTTTTGGAATTTCTGTAATTGAAATTTGATATCTGCGCTGAAGTATGCCATCGAAGGGAGTGACTACATCAGGTGAACGGGATTGTCAATATGCAAAGCTTTAAATACACGGCTTACAACCCGGTTACAACGGGTAAAATGAAAGGAATATAGGTTCTCTTTTACATAACCGGAGAGGTTTTCACGAAGCATGGTCTTGGCGCGGTTCAAGCGTACTTTTATATTTGATTCTTCCAGCGCCAGCACGTCGGCCGTTTCTTTCACTGACAGATCTTCTACTTCACGCAACAGAAAAACCAGCCTGTATTTTTCAGGGAGGCCAGCAATGGCGTCTTCTAAAACTGCAGCAAGTTCCTTATTGATCAGCGATTTCGCCGGTGTATCCATATGACTTATTTTTTCGGTGTGATTTCCCTCTACTATTTGGAGCCTCTGCTTATTTTTTTTCTGTAACTAACATTCGTTGATCATAATTCGGGTAGCCCAGGTGCCAAAGGAAGACCGGTTCTTAAAATCTCTCAGATGTTCATATGCTTTAATGTAGGAGCTCTGCATAGCATCTTCCACTTCATTGTCGTTATTCAGGATGGACATACCGGTACGAAAGAGGCGCTGATTGTACTTACGAATAAAATATTCATATAAACCGGCCTCGCCGGCGAGGATGCCTTCGATCAAGTCAGGTTCAGAACGTTCTGGCATATATCCTTTAGATTAAAAAACGACTTAAAAGTTACAAAATTCAAAGAAAACATTTTTGTAACCTTTCCTGACCCTTGCAATCTAACCGGGATAAAAATAATTTATGACAACAGTTAAACAGTTACAAAACATTTTACGACTGACTTTTGGTATTGTTCCGATTGTAGCAGGTCTGGATAAATTCACGAATATACTGACTCACTGGCCGGATTATCTCGGTGTAAATCTTACCGCATTGCTCCCGATCAGTGTCATGGCATTTATGAAAATCGTTGGAGTCATAGAAATAGTTGCCGGCATTATTGTACTTGTACGACCGTTAGCAGGCGCTTATATCGTTATGGCCTGGCTGGTTTGTATTGCCCTGCAGCTTATTGCGGGAGGCCATTATTTTGATGTAGCCGTGCGTGACCTGGTAATGGCGATGGGTGCGTTTACTTTGGCTAAACTCACGATTATTACCTCATCTGAATTCCGACCTATAATGCAGCACTGATTCTGAATGGAAACATCTGATTTTT
The DNA here is from genome assembly GCA_036495145.1 of Puia sp. Classification (GTDB taxonomy): domain Bacteria; phylum Bacteroidota; class Bacteroidia; order Chitinophagales; family Chitinophagaceae; genus Puia. The sequence goes on along the minus strand of DASXNJ010000253.1, from coordinate 21,267 downwards.
AATTATTTATAGAGCTTATATAAACCTGACCGGTATCTTCTGGGCAATATAAAATTTATAGCTCAGCAGTTACCGGTCATTCTTTTATACCGGTCATTCTTTTATACCTGCCCGCTTTCTCTTTTTTTATTGGTTTTTATCTATGCCAGTCTTCTCAAGGCTTATATAGTCTGCCGTCTACTCAATTCAATGCCGAAATTTCAACAGAGTACAGCTACATTAAGAAAAGAAAAATTTGTGCAGTTAAATAACTGCATTATATTTGCAGTTAGATAGCTGCATATAAAACCGGCAAATACTTAAAATAACATACGATGGAAAAGAGAAATTTAATCATCTATTGGACAGCCACGACTTTAATGTCTGTTGGCATGCTGGGAAGTGGCCTGGCACAAATATTTCACGCAAAAGAAATGGTAGATTTGGTTGTTCCGCTGGGGTATCCACTTTATATCCTGTATATCATAGGAACCTGGAAAATTCTTGGTGTAATAGCCATTTTGACTCCCGGATTTAAACTACTGAAAGAATGGGCTTACGCCGGTTTCTTTTTTGTTATGACTGGTGCCTTCATTTCGCACCTCGCAAGCGGCGATCTTAGTTTAAAGGGACTTATCGGGCCATTTATGCAAACGATTTTTATTATTTTGTCCTGGTATTTCAGGCCTGCCAGCAGAAAGGTCATTTTAGTTCATCAATAAAAAATGACATGAATCCAAAAGTTGATTTTTATTTTAGTAAGGAAAAGACCTGGCATTCAGAAATCAATAAATTGAGAACGATTGTTCTGGACTGCGGGCTTATTGAAGAACTGAAATGGGGCTGTCCCTGTTATACATTTCAAAATGCCAATATCGTTTTGATTCATGTGTTCAAGGAATACTGCGCAGTTTTATTTTTCAAGGGTGCCCTCTTAAAAGACCCCGAAAATATTCTGATTCAACAAACGAAAAATGTACAGGCAGCGCGTCAAATGCGTTTCACTCATGTCCGGGAGATCATCCGGATAAAACCATTTCTGAAAGCCTATATTTATGAAGCCATCGAAGTGGAAAAAGCCGGTTTGAAAGTGGATTTGAAAAAAACGGCAGAATATGACATTCCGGAAGAATTTCAAAAGAAACTGAACAAGAGTGCTGCGCTGAAAAATGCCTTTAAAAAACTGACTCCGGGCAGACAAAGAGCTTATATACTTCATTTTTCCACACCCAAACAATCCAGCACCCGTGAATCAAGGATTGAAAAGAGTATAAAGCAAATACTCTCAGGAAAAGGATTAAATGACCTGTAAAAGCTGCTGTTAATCAATGAAAACGGCTAGTTTCGTAAGTTTACGATAAAAATCGAGTGTTCCCCCGCTATCGGGAATGTCTGAATGAATCTATATTTGATATATCCAATCCGAAAGAAATAACCGATCCAATCCGAAAGAAATAACCGATCCTGTCCGAAAGAAACCATCCAATCCGAACGAAAGACATTAAGATCCTGTTTTTTGAATAACCGCTACCAACACTAGCGGTTTTTTCTTTTTCAGGCAGCTCCGTCATTTATCAACTTTGCATCTCCTTAAATAATTGGGGTGTGTGCCTGACCTCAATGGTCTCTCCGCTGGTTAATTGAATCCTGGTTACTGATGTGTCACCGAATTTTGCCACGACAATATGTGATTTGTTGATCAGAACAGGAACACCCTGCATGTCGACCTTTATAAACTGATTTGCCATTAAAAAAAGATTTTGGTGTTGAAACAGATAATCGAAAATACGCCGATGACGCCTGATATAAGTCAATAAAATCCCAACTTCGCAGAAACCAGTTTGTCATTAAAATCATTTTATTCATAATTCATCTGCTGATTTTCACCGACGCTTTTGCACAGCAAATTCTTCGACCCTTTCCACAACATGCAGGATATTTTGCCGGGGTGATATCACCCGACCATATTTCTTCAGGGGAAATGGATGATAGTACAAGGTCATTTTATTTTCAATGGAAAAACCGCTATATCCGAAAAAGTATTTGTTCAGATACATATTATGTCTGGTCCGAAAATTCCGGCAGAAATCAAGAATGTGTTTCTGAAGGTCAGGGATATGGTATGATTATCGTGGCCCTGATGGCAGGGGCTGACCCGCTGGCGAAATCCACTTTTGACGGATTATTTAATTATTATAAGGAACATCCCAGCAAAAGAAGTAAGGTTCTGATGTCCTGGGCGCAACGCCGCAGCTGCGGGCATGATGAAGAGAGTTCTGCCAGTGACGGTGACATTGATATTGCTTATTCTCTGTTACTGGCCGACGTGCAGTGGTCCAGCCATGGGAATATAAATTATTTATTGCAGGCGAAATCCATGATCACGGCCATTCTGAATCAGGAAATAAATGGAAAAACATTTTCTGTTTTGGAGAGCAACTCCATAGAGTCTGACAGCAGGGACTACTATGATATGCGGTCATCGGATTTTATCCCATCAGAATTTCGCTCATTCTATAAGGCAGGAAAAGAAAGGTCCTGGCTTAAAACAATTGATAGCTGTTATAGAATATTCAGCTTTATTCAACACCAGTATAGTCCGGACGCCGGCCTGGTTCCGGACTTTATTCAGGGGATTAACAAAAAAACCGGACCGGCAAAAAAGCATTATCTGGAAAGCAAATACGATGGGCTTTATAATTATAACGCAAGCCGTGTTCCCTGGCGGATTGCCACGGATTATATCTTATCGGGGGAAAAACGTTCAAAATTATTTCTGGAACCGATCAATAAATGGATTCGTGAAACGACATTGAATAATCCGGATAATATTTCTGCCGGATATACATTGGAAGGAGAGGATCTGAAAAGCAGAAATTTTGAAGCATTGAGTTTTATTTCTTCGTTCGCTATTTCTGCGATGGTGGATTCCAAAAACCAGGGGTGGTTGAATAAGTTATGGGACTATATCATTCAGTTTAAAATGAAAGACTTTGACTATTTCGATAATACCATAAAAATGCTAAACCTGATAATATTATCGCACAATTACTGGGTGCCTTAGTTGTTCGGTGGCTGAAACTGTATAAATTATGCCACGGTAAAAATTCTACATAAAATATTTTCCTCAGGCGCTGAGCATCTATACATCTAATAATCAAACAGAAATAGCCATAAGATTAAATGTCCGTCGAAGCGGCATGGTTTGGGATATATTCAATATAAATAACTGTCATGGCAGAATTACATGTTCAACGCAAACGAAATAACTATTTATGGTTATGGGTAATCGTCATTTTAATCGTACTATTTATAGCCGGATTATTTATTTACAATCGGTATAACCATCGGGACCAGGTCATAAACACAAAACAGACCAGTCAGATACAGACAAAATTTTCTTTTATTAAATCAATCAATGATGTCTAACAATAAAGCAATCTATAACAACCATCTCATGGCTTTGCATGAAAGTGGTTTTGAAATCGTCGATGGTGAACCTGATATCAGGAACTGGTCGATTGTCGCCAGTGAAAATCAATTGATAGGCCGCGTCTCCGAGTTGATATTTGATGAATCGTCTCATCGTGTCCGCTATCTGGTAGCGGACATTCATGGCAAGCCATTGAATCTGATTTCCAGAAGCGTAATTATTCCTATGGGTCTTGCCGAGATTGACAAAAAGGAGAACCTGGTGATGATTCCTGTACTTACGGTAGGGCATCTGGCCTCTCTTCCTACGTATGAAAAAGGTAAGATCAGTATTGATACTGAAAATACTATCAGATCTGTTTTTACGCGTACCGACGGAGTTGTTTATGTCGGTCAGGAACTCGCCGATCGCCGGAATGTTGCGGAGCATGAATATGCGGTTGATGATAACCTGCGACGCAGCGACACGGCAGTGACGGGAAATCCCTCCATTAAAGAGGAGATCAGGGAGAATATTATCCGGGTAAAGGAGACTGTTAAAAAAATGGAAAGGGATCTGGAGAAGTTGGATTAGTATAATTGTTTTTATCTCGGCGATTTCCTTCAGTGGTATTTTCGAACCAATGGATTGTGGGCACGCGCAGATCACCGATCGCTCCTTCGTTGTTCTGGTATGAGGGAACGGCTCATCGGAAGTTTGGCTTCCACCCAAAGGGCGCCCTCGTATTGAATAACATGCTGGTTTAATAAAAAATATTACTCCTCCTCGTAGAATCTGATGTTATTTTCCCTGAGAAATTTTTTGATGATATCCACATGAATACAATGACCGACATGTAAAAAAGGTTGATTGGTTACTTTAATTTTCACGCCATTCAGATTGTATTCGAAGTTTTTCATATCGAAACCCAGATGCAGATGATTCGTACTGGATTGCATACCGCAAACAGTACCCTCCTGATCAAAAAGAGGGCCGCCGCTCTGGCCCCTTAAACCGGGTGTGCTTAATTCGATGCCTGCGATTTCCCTGTCACCCTGTATATGTCTGGTGAGCATGCCTTCCAGGGGAAATCTCGGAGATTCAGATATTCCGGTCTGGGTCCACTCGATATCATCCTTTTCAGCATTGTACTGATAATTTGAAAACTCCGGGAAAGGGAAACCCAGACGACATAAAAACTTACCCTGTTTGAGTGCGGAAGAATCTTTCAGGAATTTTGCGTATGACTGATATAAAGGATTTTTAAAATCCTGGATGATTAAGATGGATAAATCATATTTGGGATGATTGATCCATCGGTAACTTAACTGTGGTTCACTGGTAACAGCCATGAATCGATCCTGAAGTTGTACCAATGTGTCCTGTTTATAATGAAATGCTTCATCCAGTGCTTTTATTCTCTGATTATACTTGTTATTTCTTCCGATCAACGCTTTTTCAGATTTATATTTCCGATAGTGCTCGTTGATGGCGTTTCGGTTTGCAATCAGATCAATTACGTGTTTACAGGTTATAGCACAACCATCTTCATTCACAAAAAATAAGGTCGCAGCACCAGGACTTACTGTTGTCTGATTAAAATTTCTCGATATCGTATGGATCGGTCTCGTGAATTTTGATACTTCTTCAATGGCCTGCACAAACATTTTTTCAGTTTTTGGTGAATGATATGCGGTATTAAAAGTTACAAAGCTGGTAACTTTCTACGGCCAATATAAGGAATATAAGAAGGAAGATGGCCGGTCAGGCCTTTTTGCGGGCTACATTACGTGAACCGGTATTGGGATTCTCAAGGAAACTAAGTTTTTTTATTGCAAGACTGTCACCATAGTTGGAAGCCTGGAAAAAAGCTTTCCTTGCATATTTTATTTCTTTTCTTGCCAGCCGGCAGAGACCGATCATGTAATAACTTGTTCCGGGATTATAATTCTGGAGAACGCAATTGGAATAATCATCACAGGCATTTTTGAATTTCCCGGATTTATAATGGGCCATTGCGCGATCGAATAATATTTCGCGTGACGGAATATCGAATTCGGCGTTTTCCGATTCGAAATTGTCCTTGAACAAATCGATCAGGGTTTGGATGCTGCCGGTATCGGATGCATGAAAGCCACCTTTCGATTCCATGGCCCTGTCATAATATGAAATTGCTTCCGTATATTTTTGCTGTCTGTATTTGCTAATACCCGAATAATAATTAGCCGCTGTATTATCCGGATACAATTTCAACAACCCATCGTATGCCTGAAGCGCAGAATCATATTGATTCATATATTCATAACAGATTCCCATTTGTATATAAGAATCTTTCAGATACTGATTTTTTTGAATCGCCATTTTATATTTCACAATGGCCCGCGGGTAATTTCCGTCCAGACTCAGGTTCTGACCTTCCGAAAAATAATCTTCCGCATTTTTACACCCTGTCAGAGTGCCCAAAGCAAACAGAAGAGCGAAAATCCGATTACGCATATTGAACTGAAGCATTTCTGGCTCAACAATGCAAATTGCATGCCTTTTAATCGAATTACTGTTATATTGTTTTTAATCAAACATGATAAGTTAATTATTCTTAATGTATAAATCTTAATTCGTAACTGGCTGATGCTGAATTCAGCTGGGAAATTGCCGTCTGAAATGTCGGACTTTATTTATTTTCTGTAATACTGAGATTTGCAAAATCTTCCGGCAACTCATCTGCCCAGATACCGACCTTCCCGCTATGACGGGCGGATAGCACAGGAACCTTCAGGCAGTAATCGGTCGCATGATTTACATACACCAGAATACTGTCGCGGTTTACTACGATGCTTGCATGAAACCAATCATCAGGGGAAGGTACCGGATTCACCGCATGTTCGTATTCGAGCGGGTGTTCTTTTCGCAGTTTGTCAAATGGAAAATTGGGTAGCGACATATATTGTACGCCCCAGTTATGCCGGGCTGTATCCTGGTGCCGGAAATTGAAAGGCCGGAAATAAACAACGTCATAAGTTGTTGAATCAACTCCATGAAAGGCAATCCCGAGAAAACTTTTCAATAATATATTTTTTCCTCTCAGATCCACTTCAATGGTGCCTTCTGAAAAGCCGGCTCCGGTTAACCAAAAAAGACCCTGACAGCTAACGGCAGCAGCTGACGCTGTATCAAGAACAGCAATTGTATTTCCCGTTTTTGCAGGCTCGAGTAAATGGTGTCTCACACGCGCAGGCAAATCATACACCTGTGTTTTCTGACTAAAGCTTTGTAATCCGGTCATATTGATCAACAATATTAAGGCGATCGATTGTATGGTTCTTTTCATAGTCCAGCATTCTTCTAAAGGAATGCCAATTTACAATGCACCGGATTTTCAGCTGATTATAAAATCTCCGGCGTGGGGACTGTCCGCTTTTGATACGGCATTGTACGAATCAAATAGCGGATGTTGATCAAATGGGAAAATAAAACCAGTGGCACAATGAACGAGGGAAGCCAGATATATGGGAAGTGGAGTATGGCTATATTGGGCTGACTGAGGGCTATTTGCTGAAAAGGTGAAGGGGCTGATAATATGGCCCGCACAACAATGTTCATCAGCAGGCCCAGGCAGATGATATTCCAGCCAATCAATAACCCTCTGCTCATTGATTTTTTTACGAATCCAAAATAGTAAACGACGGGAGCGGTAAGACCTGAAATGATATCATAATTTCCTCCGGCAAAAGTCATGATTACCGGCACCTGCTTTTCCAGAAATAATGTATATAAGATGATTTCTACCGGTATTCTCACGATATGCAGAATGGTCAGCATTCCCGGATTTAAAAGGTCGATAAAATGTCTTCCTTTTTCCGTTACAAATGATATGAGAATAAATAAAACAGGAGGAATCAGAAGTAATAAAACAGGAGGGGGAATCCTCTGCGTATGCTGATAAAAACCAGCCACACCCAGAATACCCTGTAAAAGGATCCAAATTAATATAGCCGGGAAAACTTTGGGCGATTTTCCGGATGCACTCCGGAACATCCAGATGGCCAGCAATAATGTCAGTATAAAAAATATGGCTGAAAACAGTTTGAGATTTTCCATAATGCCTGAGTCAGATACAAAGTAAGACAGGAAAATTCAGCTGCTTCCTGTCAATTGGCAAGAAATCATTTTTTTGAAAAATCCCTTCTGATCCTGCTCAGAGAAGTATCTGTAACACCCAGATAAGTCGCGATATTTTTTAGTGGTGCGTAAATAAATATTTCAGGATGGGAGAGCAAGAGATGTGCGTATCGTTCGTCAGCCGTTTCTGTGATCATTGAAAGCATTCGGATTTTCAGGGAACTGAATCCCCGCACGAGAATATGTCTTCCAAATTCCCTGAATTCCGGATATTCGTGAAACAGGTTATTGAGTTCCCGGTATGTAATATACCAGCCTCTGCCATCGGTTAATGCCTGGACATTTTCTTTTGAAGCCGTGCGGTTGAAAAAGGAGGATATTTCAAAGACAACCTGATTGGACGTAGAAAAATTGGTCGTAATATCTCTGCCCTCTGTGTCGTAAGCGAAAGAACGCATGCATCCATCTTCCAGAAAGAGATATTCATCAGATATTTTTCCCTCTTCAAGAAAAAAATCATTTCTGGCAAAAACCTTCAGGTGGAAAAAATCGGCGAACTCTTCAGCCTTTTGCGGGCTGACCAGGTTCGTGTCCCTGAAAAACCGGATAAGCATTTCTTTTGAAGCACTCATAATCGGTTGATGGTTGATGGCCGACTGTTGACAGTAGGCAGTTGGCAGTTGGCAGTTGATAGTTCGCGGATGATCTAATGATAGTCTGCGAGTTTATAAGATACATTCAGCGTATAAATTGATTTCACATTTTTTCCATTATTGGATGCCGGTATAAATTCAGGGCCGAACAATTTTGTTATCTGCAAAGCTTCTTTATCCATGTCGGATTCAATATTATTGCCTGATTTATATCCGGTTACATTTCCATTATCATCCACATATACTCTGATTTCTACCTTGCCAGGATCCCTGGCAGGGACGGACTCTTCATGAAATTTCAGATTATTCACAAGAAAATTATTCCATTGTGATTGGGAAGCAAGCCAAAGAGCAGGCTTTGTTGGCATTTTTTTTACCCATTTGCCATCGTCTCCCAGATAGGCATAGGAACCGTTTTCTGTATTCTGAATTAAATAAGTGGGAGTGGAGGTTTTGAAATTATACGTCCAGGAAAGAACCCCATTGATATTATAGAATTCCCAAATGCCCGTTTTTACTCCGTCGTTATAAAAATGGCGGGCAAGTAATGCTTTATTACTTCCATAATAATTCCAAACGCCATCTTTTTTGCCGTTTTTTACAGCATTTTGGGCAAAACTGAATTGTTGTATAATAGTAAACAGGATGATCAGGGGGGCTAATTTTATTTTCACATCATTAACTTTAATGATATCTGTAAAATCGATTACTATATTTTATGGAAGATTTTTGTACGCATGATTTTTTTTGATATCTGAATCTGTCGCCGGAAAAATGCTGACGGCTGCTCCACCACCCCTGGCTAATTCAATTCTTAGTTTGCTGTTGCTGTCGACAATAAACTGTTCTATAATATATGCTTCGGGGTTATCCTTCCAGTCTGCATTCAGGGCATCCCTGTAAATCGTTGCCAGATATTTATTCCCCTTGTCGAGAAACTTCAGTGGCAAATCTGCAGTGCGGTTATTTTCATCTGTAATTGCGCCCAGAAACCATTTAGGGGAACCTTTTTCTTTTCTTGCGATGTAAATATAATCGCCCGGTTCTGCTGCAATTATACGGGTGTCTTCCCAATCCGTGGTCACGTCTCTGATAAATTGAAATGCATCATTGTGCTTTTCATAATTTTCCGGAAGATCAGCCACCATTTGCAGAGGACTGTATATGGTAACATAAAGAGCGAGTTGCTTACAAAGTGTTGAGTGCATCTGGCGGTTGGGCACACCGGCATTGTAACCTTTCATTTTGAAAATGCCCGGAGTATAATCCATAGGTCCGCCCATGAGGCGGGTGAATGGAAGGATGGTTTCATGCTCGGGGGGACTGCCGGTACTAAATGCATTGTATTCGTTACCCCTGGCTGCCTCTGAAGCCATCCAATTGGGCCAGGTACGTTGTAATCCGGTAGGACGTACGGGTTCATGTGAATCCAGCATGACATGATGTTCTGCTGCCTTTTGTGCTACGCGCAGGTAGTGATCAATCATCCATTGTCCATCGTGATGTTCCCCCCGCGGAATAATTCTTCCTACATATCCTGTTTTTACAGAAGTATAACCATACTGGTTCATATAATTAAATGCCGCATCCATCTGTCGTTCATAATCCGTTGCTGAACCCGAGGTTTCATTATGCATGATCAGGTTCACATTTTTAGAAGCAGCGTATCGTGTTAGTTCCACAACATCAAAATCAGGATAGGGTTTGGTGAAATTAAATACCAATTCTTTCCAATTGCCAAACCAGTCTTCCCAACCTGTATTCCACCCTTCCACCAACACCCCCTGGATATGATTCGCTGCCGCAAAATCTATATAACGTTTTACGTTGGCTGTGTTGGCTCCGTGTTTTCCGTTTGGAACTGGTTTCCCATCTGCTCCCACACTGTCGGGAAAATCCGAGTAGTTCCAGGTACTCCGGCCGGTTTGCATTTCCCACCAGACGCCAGCAAATTTCATGGGCTTTATCCAGGATGTATTGGATAAAACAGACGGCTCATTCAGGTTCAGAATCATTTTGGAAGAAAGAATTTCGGTTGCTTTATCACTTACAATGATGGTCCTCCAGGGTGTTTTGAAAGGAGCGTGCAGATAAGCTTTGTTTCCATAGGCGTCCGGAACCAGGCTGGAATTCAGGGAATACGTTTTGGTATTTACATGTAACTGCATGGCGGCGTAATTGACCAGGGCAGCTTCATGGATATTGAGATATAAACCATCTGCTGTCTTCATCATTAAAGGCGTCTGAACTGCGTAAGGATCCGGTGCAACCCGTACGGCAATGTCTGTTGCCGATTCCACCATATTCCTATTGTCTATTTCGCTGATCAGGGAAGTGGTATAGAGGTATTCGTTGCTGTCGAAATCGCCGGGGATCCAGAATGTCTTATGGTTTCCATTGAGGTTAAACTGGGTAAGCTCATCTGTAACTATGAAGTATTTTAAACCCGGCTGCAAGGGGAATTCATATCGGAAACCCACACCGTCCTCAAATACCCGGAAAATCAGGTTCAGGCGGATACCCGGAGCCTTGTTGGATCGAAGGTGGACGTAAAGCTCCTCGTAATGATCGCGAACATCTTTTGTTTCTCCCCAAACAGTCTGCCATGTCTGGTCAAAGGACCTTTTCTCGGATCCTATAAGTTGGAAACCCAAATAAAAGAGGCTGTCCACATTCAGTTTAAATCCAAGCCGGGAGGGCAATATAACCGGCTTGTTTTCATAAAACACTTCGTATGAAGGAACACCTTCATTGTCGAGCAGGAATTGCATTTTAATTTTGCCCAGGGCGATCGTTTCCCTTTGCTGGCCCCTGCTATTTAAAAACAGGCAAATCATAAGAACGGAAAAAAGAATCTTATTCAATTTCATATAGAGCAGATAGTTTTAAAAATTTAAGATACATCTTTTAGTATAAAGGAGGGTTGAAAAGCAGTCTGTTCCCAAAAGTGATTTACCGTTGATCCAGTTCGCTGATGGAGAGCGTTTGCTGCAAATACGAAAACTTTCCTATTGAGTGGCGTTTTTAATGTTTCAGCTATCCAAAATACTTAGTTTACGGGTGCCTGTTATAGTTTATTTAAATTTTCCTTCTGGCACAACACCGTTGATACATAACTGCTTGGATTAGTCTACCGAGTCAGTATAAATTAGTAGTGTTATCTGATTATCCAACTCAATAAACGATTATTTATGAAAACAAAATTGACAGGTCTTGCGATCGCGTTCGGGCTTCTTTTACAATTGAATGTAAAAGCCAGCGGAGGGCCTTTAATTGTAAATGAAAAACTCATTCAGGCTTTTCAGGCCGCCTTTCCCCTGGCTGAAAAAGTAGACTGGAACGAAAGCGGGGATCACTATTTTGTTCATTTTAAGGATCATGAGATCCTGTCAGAAATTGAATATGACCATGAGGGAAACTTTCTTGCTTCCGAGAGATATTATACAGCTGTCGATATGTTACCCATTCATCTGGCGTGGGTGCTCCATAAAAAATTTCCAAATAAAACCGTTTTCGGCATCACGGAAACGAATACCGAGGCTGAAACTATTTACTATATTAAAATGCAGGACAACAAGGAATGGATAACCGTCAAGGGTTCAGGTGACGGCATTACTCAGGTAATTGAAAGGTTTAATAAACAATTATAAGTCCAAAACCCAAGACCATTGAGGCACCGAAATTAAAAAACTGGAATCCGTCAGATCCATGAAAATCTAAATAAACAGTTCTAAGGGGCTGTTTATTTTTTTATGGGGCGAGCCGGGAATTAAATCCAGTCCCTCTAAATAACAGGGAACTTTAAAATGAATATCTTTCCTGGCAAAACTGACATTCATGATCCGTATTGGTTTAATCCGGGAGACAAAAATTCCGGCAGATAACCGGGTAGCACTGATTCCTTCGCAATGTAAATGGCTGCAAAGAAATTTTGTATCGCTCAAAATTTTTGCACAACCTTCCACAGACCGATGCTATAGTAATAAGGAATATGAAATGGCAGGTGTGGAATTGAAGGAAGACCTGAGTGAATGTGATTATTTATTTGGAATCAAGGAGGTTGGTATTGAAGAGCTGTTACCCGGTAAGAAATATTTATTCTTTTCCCATACCCGTAAGATGCAACCGTATAACCGGGCACTTTTCAGGGCAATACTGCACAAAAAGATTTCTTTGATCGACTATGAATGCATGGAACATGAGGATGGTCAGCGTATACTCGGGTTTGGTTTTTTTGCCGGCATCGTAGGTGCACATAACGGGATCATGGCCTATGGTAACCGGACAAGGCAATATGTACTCCCGAGGGTATACAGGCAACCCAGTTTTCGTCAGCTCATTCACGGTTATTTTGGAATTAAACTTCCCAATATCAAAGTGGTGATTACGGGTTCCGGACGTGTGGCACATGGTCTGCTGGAAGTGATGAATCTGCTTGGAATTATTGAGGTGGAACCTGATGAATATTTATCAAGGAATTTCAGTTACCCCGTGTTTACGCAACTAAAAGGATCCTCCCTTTACAGAAGCAAAAAAAATCAGACATACATCCGCGAAGAATTTCATAATCATCCGGGCGACTATGAATGTCTTTTTAAGTCCTTCACGGAGCATTCCGATATTCTGATGAATGGAATATTCTGGGATCCCCGCATGCCACGTTTATTTGAATGGGATGATCTTTTGTCCCCCCGTTTCAGGATTCAGACCATTGCAGATATAACAGATGACAAGGATGGATCCGTGCCCTGCAATCTGGGCGACGGCACCATGCAGGAGCCCCTGTATGGGGTTGACAAAAAATCCCGCAAAAAAACCGCGCCTTTTCAGGAAGGGTCGATTGATATCATGGCCGTCGGAAATCTGCCCAATGAGTTACCACGTGATGCCTCACGTTATTTCGGAGAACAGCTGATCAAATATGTTCTGGAAGATCTTTTTAAAGGAGGTTCGAATGTGATCACAAAAGCAACCATGGTTCAGGATGGTGTCATCACCGAACAGTTCAAATATATGTATGAATACGTTTAAACGGAAAACCAGATTGAAAATTTATTTACCGGCAATCAAATTCGAGTGGCCGGTTGTCAACCGTAGTAATCAGACATCAGGCCCAAAAACTCCGCGGTATATATTCCATTTTCGTTTTTAATTGTCAGTTCCTTTGAAACCACGGATTTGGATTTTTGAAAACCATACAGTAAAATGCTGCGGAATGGCTGATGATTCGGTGTTTGACGGATCATTAATTTTTCGCGAAGAAAAAATTCATTGGCTGTTGCCAGGTTTTCAAAGTATTCGCTACGGTAGTACGGCAGGAGTATACTGAATAATCCGGTACGCTTCAGATGCTTTCGAACGACAACAATCAATTCATCCAGCGTCAGGGTTTCGTTGTGTTTTGCCTTATTTTTCTTATCATCCGGTGAGCGAAGATCTGATTCAAAAAAAGGCGGATTGCTGACGATGAAATCATAGTCAGGCGACAATGGATAATGCAGGACATTTCCCTGCAACAGACTGATACGCGGGGACCAGGGGCTGGCCATTACATTTTCATTTGCCTGGTTGGCAGATTCGGGATCCAGTTCGATGGCATCTATCAGACTTTCTGATTTTTGTGCCAGCATCAGGGAGAGTAAACCTGAGCCGGCACCTATGTCCAGTATCTTTTTTATGTCTTTAAGATAATTTGTAGTCCAGGCTCCCAGGATACAGGAATCCGTACAAACCTTCATGGCGGTCTTATCCTGCTGAATGGTAAACTTTTTAAACCTGAAATATGAATTAGACATAATCAATTTTTACCAGTCGGCCCTGGCACTAACTGTGACGGATAACGGTGAAAACGATTGATCCCGAAATTTATAATATCCGGTCAGTGCAATCATTGCTGCGTTGTCGGTACAATATTCTATTTTTGGAATAAATGTTTTCCATGCCAGGGATCTGCCAATTTCTTCAAAGGCTTTTCTCAATCCTTTATTGGCGGCGACGCCACCGGCCAGGCAAATATTTTTTATACCTGTTTGTACTGACGCTTTTTTTAATTTATTTAATAGAATGCTGACGATCCTTTCCTGAATGGAAGCGCAGATATCTGCCAGATTTTTCTCCACGAATGCCGGGTCTTTTTCTTTTTCATTCTGAATAAAATATAATATCGCGGTCTTCAATCCGCTGAAACTGAAATTTAATCCGGGAATCCGGGGCTCCGGAAATTTAAAGCGTTTTGCATTTCCGTCAGATGCGAACCGGTCAATTAGTGGTCCCCCAGGATAGGGGAGGCCTAACAATTTTGCGGATTTGTCAAAAGCTTCACCCGCAGCATCATCCAGTGTTTCTCCAATTACTTCCATATGTGATGGTGAATTACAAACCACGATCTGTGTATGGCCACCACTGACGGTCAGGCACAAAAAAGGAAAATCGGGAACACTATGCTTACTTCCTGTTTCATTAATCAGATTTGCCAATACATGAGCCTGCATATGATGTACCGAAATCAGTGGAACATTTATTGAAAAAGCCAGTGATTTTGCAAACTGTGCGCCTACCAGCAGGGAACCGATGAGCCCTGGAGAGCGGGTAAAAGCAACGGCGTTTATGTCTGATAAAGACAAAGATGCATGAATGAGGGCCTGGTCCACTACCGGGAGAATATTTTGCAGATGGGCCCGGCTGGCCAGTTCCGGAACCACTCCGCCATAACGGGAATGGATATCCTGCGAAGCAATGATATTAGATACTATTTTTCCATCCAAGCAAACGGAGGCTGCTGTTTCATCGCAGGAAGATTCAATACCTAACAGTGTAATCGCCAATATTTACAAATTAAGATTGCAAAGATACCAGAGAAGGACCGAATTAGTTGGTTGAACGTATGGCTACCACCGGATCGAGGCGGGATGCAGTGACAGCAGGAATGATGCCGGCCAGGATACCAACAAAAAGACAAATGCCAACGGCCAGACCGATAATATCGAGTGGAATAAATACTTTAAAACTGAACACGTTTGAGAGCACCGTGGCGAGAATGAAAACGGCAACCATGCCAATCATTCCGCCAATGATACAAAGGAATGATGATTCAAGCAGGAATTCGGAAACAATGGTGCTTTTTTTTGCACCGAGTGCTTTTTTCAATCCGATCTGTGCGGTTCGTTCCCGAACGGTGACAAACATGATATTTGCCACGCCAAACATCCCGACAATCAACGAAAGTGCTGCGATGGCCCATCCCCCGATATTGATATTTGAAAATATACTGTCCATGAATTTGCTGAAGGATTCAATATCATTCAATGAATAATTGTCCTCCTGGTTTGGAGCCAGTTTGTGAATGGTGCGCATAGCGCCTGTCAGTTCATCTTTTAATGCCGGGATGCTTATATTTTCTTTTCCTTCAACAATAATTTTTGGCTGCGCGTCTTCATCACGTATTAATTGTCTCATGAACCTGTACGGCAGAATGATACAATCGTCATATCCGAACATATCCATCATATTTTGTCCCTGTTTTTCCATAACGCCAATGACATTCGCCGGTTTGTCATCCTGCAGCCGGACTGTTTTTCCGATTGCCAGTTCGGCCTTTCCAAACATTTTTTCAGCAATCGTATACCCTATAACGATAGAATTTGTTCCGTTATCGAAATCGGATTGTTGTAAATACCTTCCTTCTGCAACATTGAGGTGTTCAGTTTTTGCAAAATCTTCTGTCACCCCGTAATAATTCAAACCGTTCAGCATATCACTCCCATATTCAACTTTGGATTGAAGCTGGGTCATATAGGAGGCATATTGTATAATGGGAACGCGATCCTTGAGTTGCTTTAATTCCTCAAATTTTGGCGTAGGTCTTTTATAATATCGCCACCAGGGATAATTATTATCGTTGCGGTATTCCCATTTATCGATGAACACGGTGTTTGTTCCCAGTTTTTTTATATCGTCCTGTACAGCCGTTTTCATACTGCTGATGGTTGCAAGAACACTGATAATACAGAATATGCCGAAAGTTATTCCAAGCAACGATAAAAATGTACGGAGTTTATTGGAACGGAATTCCTGCAGTGCCATTTTCAGGCTGGTTATAATGATATTGAAGTATCGTTCCAGAAGATAGATTTAGACTCCCAATATCGTTATAAATTAGTGAAATTCTTCACCGTCCATCCGAATCCTGAGAGGATTAACTTTTAGAATGTTTTGATTCGCCACTGCCGGCTGAATAATTTCCCGGGAGACAGTTTTTCGATTCCTTCCTTTTGTTCCAGTTGCAGGTTGCTGTTCACACTATCAGCGATGCCGCACCAGGGTTCAATGCAAATAAAATCAGCGTCTTTGGCTGACCAGACACCCAAGAATGGAAACTCTCCCAATTGGAAACGAATACCACGCGGAGTTTTTGGAGACATAAGGGTGATTTCAGAAGAAGCGGGGTATTTAAAAACCAGTGCGTCCTGATAAAACAATGGCTTATTCAGGTTGAGCCGGTTTGTATCTTCCAGCAAGGGTACGGGTTGTGGCAGTATCAGCCCTTCCTTTGAGATCGGCCATCGCGGAAGGTTTTCCGTTTCTTCAAATTTCAGGTAGTAATCAGAATAGCTGGTTCCGGTTGATAATGGCAGACAAAAAGCAGGATGACCGCCAACAGAAAATAACAGTACGGAGCTTCCTGTATTGGATACCAGATACTCAGTACTGAGTTCGTCTCCCGATATCTGATAACGGATCCGGAATTCAAAATCGAAGGGGTAATTTTTTCTAGTCTCCCCGTTGCTTTTCAACAGGAAGATTATCTCCCTTGCGCTTTGCTTATCTACTTCAAAATCCATGTCCCTTGCAAAGCCGTGCCTTGGAAGCTGGTAGGTCTTATTCATATAGGAATAAGAATTATTTTTCAGGCTTCCGACAATCGGAAATAATACCGGCGAATGTTTGGCCCAGAAGGCCGGATTTCCATTCCATAAGTAATCAATTCCAAACACTTTGTTTACGATACTTTGAAGTTCAGCACCTTTTGCTGAAACCTGAACTTTTAAGATTTCGTTCTCCAGCGTGAACATGAGAAGGATTATTCAGTTAAAAAAGATATGGCAAAGTTAATGTCTGTCTGCTGCTGCTGAAAAGAATTATCTTGCGGCCTGATGAAAATTATATTCTGTATTTTATCCGTTGGCATTGTTTCAGGAATGGTTTCCTGCAGCAGTCCCGAAGCGCCCGAATATCTTGGATTTCGTGATTTTTCCATTCAGAATGTCAGTATGGATTCGGCCTTGCTGCATACGCAGCTTGCCTTTTATAATCCCAACACATTTAATATGGAATTGAAAAGGGGGGATGTAAGTGTATTTCTGGATGATCAGCTGGCCAACCATTATGTGATGGATACGACGATTAGTATTCCTAAAAAAGATACGTTTTATGTGCCGATGAATCTTCGGATCAGCCCCAAATTATTAATCAACAGCGCACTCAAAATGCTTATGAATGGTAACAAGATCAAAGTAAAATTGCTTGGCAGTGTTCGGGTTAAACGCAGTGGTGTCAGTTTTAATGTCCCGATTAATTATGAAGTGATGCAGGAAATCCGTTAGGCTTTAGGCTTTAAGCGTCAAAAGAATGGCCGCTATTTTTTCCTCTGTATCTGCTTTTTTCTTTTTCTCCAAATCAATCACTTCCTGTTTTGCATTCAGGACAAACCGTTCATTGGAGAGTTTTTTATTCAGAGATTCCAGAAAACCTTTATAATAACTGAGTTCTTTTTCCAGTTCTGCCTTTCGATTCGGGGCATCCTGTTTCTTATGGCTTTCAAATCCGATCTGATGGGAATGAAATGGAATTACATGTATTTCGGAATCTCCGATATAGGATCCCTCTTTAAATTCAATCTTTGTACAATTCAGTTGTTTGCGGATGATGGCATACAGACTTTCCGTTTCACCGAAAATTTCTTTCGGCATCACCAAACGTGTGATTGCCTCGCTGTTTTTTAATTGCTGTTGCTGGCGAAATTCACGACCAACAGTCAGGAACAACCGGAGTTTTTCACCCGCTTCAAGCACAGAAGGGTTGGAACTTGTTTCAGGAAGCATTTGTTTTATGCAAAGATCATCGTGTGGTTCACGTGTTCTGAGCAGATGATAAATTTCTTCCGTTACGAAAGGGACGAATGGATGCAACCATAACAACAACTCTTCAAAAAACAAAATGGTTTTGTCATATATCCCGGGATTCATGGATTGTTCGAAACCCGGTTTTACCCATTCCAGATACCAACTGCAGAAGTCGTCCCAGTACAAGGTATAGACAGATTTCAAAGCCTCATTGATTTTAAATTCCGAGAATAGTTTATTAATCTCGGTTTTGGCCTGACTGAAACGGTTGTCAAACCATTCCGTTGCAAAAACTCCAGGATCGGATGTGGAAACTTTCTTGTCTGAACTTTCCAGTCTGTCGCCCCAGATCCTTATCAGTTTTAAAGCATTCCAGAGTTTGTTATTGAAATTCCGTCCCTGTTCGAGACCGGCTTCATCAAATAAGAGGTCGTTGCCTGCGGGGGCTGAGATCATAATTCCAAAACGCACCGCATCTGCTCCATACTTATCGATCAGTTGAAGAAGGTCGGGCGAATTACCCAGGCTCTTGCTCATTTTTCTTCCCTGTTTATCTCTTACCATGCCGGTAAAATAGACGTCAGGGAACGGAATTTCATGTTTGAATTCCAACCCGGCCATTATCATTCTTGCTACCCAGAAAAAAATGATATCCTGGCCGGTTACGAGTACGGAGGCGGGATAATAATATTTCAGATCTGCGTTTTCGGGATTCGTAATACCCCTGAAAACTTCTATTGGCCAAAGCCAGGAAGAAAACCAGGTATCAAGCACATCTTCATCCTGAATCAGTTCATCGTGAACAGCCAGCAAACCATATTGATCCTGATAAGCTTCCAGAGCAAGGGATTCGCTTTCAGCCACCACAAAATTGCCGTTGCTGTCGTACCATGCCGGTATTCTCTGTCCCCACCAAAGCTGACGGGATATACACCAGTCCTTCACATTTTCCAGCCAGTATTTGTATGTTGCGTTGAATTTTTCAGCCGGATGAATCCGAATTTTCCCGGACACCACAGCATTGAGCGCCGGTGCCGCGAGAGGTTTCATTTTGACAAACCACTGGGTGGAAATTCTGGGTTCTACTACGGCGTGGCTGCGCTGGGAAAAACCGAGTCTGGTAGAATAAGGTTCTTCTTTGAGAAGAAAGCCTTCTTCCTTCAGTTTTTCAACCACTTTTTTTCTTGCTTCAAACCGATCCATTCCGACAAAAATCTTTGCTGCTTCCGAAAGAGTACCATCTTCATTTAAAGTATCGATAACTGCCAGACCGTGTTTTAATCCAAGATTATAATCGTTGATATCATGTGCGGGTGTCACTTTCAGGGCACCTGTTCCAAAACTCATGTCTATATATTCATCCGTGATCAGTGGAACTGTGCGATGAATGAGTGGAACAATAATCTTTTTACCCAACAGGTGCTTATATTTTGGATCTGAGGGATGAACGCAAATCGCGGTATCGCCCATGATCGTTTCAGGTCTTTGAGTGGCGATTACGATGAAATCTGTTGAATCCTCCACCATGTACTTTATAAAATATAATGTGCCTTCAACTTCACGGTATTCTACCTCCTCATCACTCAATGCGGTGCGCGCAGAGGGATCCCAATGAATCATCCGGGCACCCCGGTAGATCATTTTCTTCTTAAAGAGTTCGACAAAAACTTTTATTACTGCCTTATAATAATGGTCGTCCATTGTGAATGTGACGCGGTTCCAGTCCACGCTGCAACCGAGCCTGGCTATCTGGTCATAGATGATACTTCCGTATTTTTCCTTCCATTCAAAAGCATATTCGAGAAACTTTTCGCGGGAGATACTGTTTTTGTCGATGCCTTTTTCTTTTAGCATAGCGACGACCCTGGCTTCTGTTGCGATGGAAGCATGATCGCTGCCCGGAACCCAGCAGGCATTGAAACCCATCATACGGGCGCGACGAACCAGAATATCCTGCACGGTTTCATTCAGGGTATGACCCATGTGTAATACACCGGTAACGTTGGGAGGTGGGATGACTACGGTAAAAGGAGGGCGGTGATCCGGGAAGCTATTGAAGTATCGGCTGTCACTCCAGTGTGCATACCATTTTGATTCAATTCCAGCAGGTTCGTAATGTTTACTCAGCGCCATCCGGCTCTATTTTTTTGGATGGCAAAGTTAGTCAATCAGCCAGAAGGGGATTGACAGGACAAAAAAAAGTTTTCACTTTTACTAAAGAGAAAACTTTATGAGGAGAATTGTAATCCCCCGCTTTATGCGTTTCTGAGGCTTTGAAATCAGATTCGTGGCGTCGCCAGTTACTAAGCAAACCAGTAAAGGTAAGAGAGCAACATCACGAGGCTAAGGAAGCCAAAAGCAAATAAAGCCGTCTTTGCATTTTCTCCCAGATGAAATGAGTGTAACGTTTTTTTCATTAATGAAAAATTTAAAGAGTGAAACCATGTTAATAAAAACATTTGTTTCAAAGGGGACACACTAAAAACAACAACGTTGGTTTTTTATACGATTTGGTATAGCGGTGGGCGGATTAGATACGGCTAGCGGGCCGCATCGGGACAAATATATAATGTTTTTTTTTGAGATACTAGTGTTTTAGGAGAAATTTTTGCGTATAACAACCCAAAAAAACTCCGGAACGGGCCGGAGTTGTCGTACACGAGTCTCTTTGGACGTCTAAAGCAGGTTAAAAACATAAGAAAACAGGCTGATGGCGCAAAAATACAACACGGCGATAACAACAGCCATGGTTGCCTGCTCTCCAACATGACCAACGTGAAGGTGTTTCATGAAATGGAATTTAAAAGGTGAAAAGGCATAATTAAATCAATTCGTTTTCAAGGGGTACGGAAAAATAATATCTGAAGAAAGTTATTTTCCGGACGTTGAAGGGTGATTATTCCTAACTTTATTAGCAAAATTTTCCCGGGAGGTAAACCACTATGTATGCGATTGTAGACATCGAAACCACAGGCAGTTATGC
>DASXNJ010000252.1:0-4299 GCA_036495145.1 Puia sp. | reverse complement strand
CCGTTGACCGTTGACCGTTAACCGTTAACCGTTGACCGTTGACGGTTAACGGAAGAAGACAAAGGAAGTGCCATTTTCCTAACTACATCAAAATCAGTCACTATCAATTAACCATTCTCCTTTATCAATTATTGTCGTACAGTTTCTGTACGATTCCGGACATCTTGTTGCGGATAGATGGACAGATTTTAAGATTTCTGAGAGTTTGTTTACCTTTTATCCTCTAAACGAAATATTGGTGAAAGTCCCTTATTTTATAATTCTTTTCATCACTTTTACACTTCCCCGTTGCTACTCTCAGGAGTCTACAGACTCTCATTTTCAAATAAACAAAATTCCAGCGGAAGGAATATTATTAGACAAGGGTTGGAAGTTTCAGAACGGTGACAATCCTGATTATGCAAAACCTGATTATGATGATAAAGGTTGGCAATACTTTAACCCTGCTTTAGATATTCATGATTCATTACTACAAACATCCAAATTCGGTATTGGATGGTTTCGTTTACATCTTACATTGGATAGCAGTTTATTAAAGCATCAACTGGCTTTAGTCATCCAACAATCCGGTGCTTCCGAAATTTATTTGAACGGATATAAAATTCAAAGCTTTGGTGTTATGAGCGCCGATCCAGAGAAAGTAAGAGCTTATGATCCTTTATGGAAACCTTTGCCATTAACGTTTACAGTAGCCACTGAGCAGTTGATTGCAATACGATATGCACGTCAACCCAAAATATTTTATACTACGATTTTTGAAACGGCAAATCCTGTTTTCTCATTAAAACTTATGGAATCGGTGAACGCTATTGATTATTATCATCAAAATGCTTCAAGATTAGTGGGCTTTCATTCATTGCTCTTTGGTATTGGTATAATGATTATTGTGCTTCACCTTTCATTTTACTTTCTCTACCCGAGTCAAAAGGCTAATCTGTATTTTGCCTTGTTTGCTTTTATGTGGGTATTGGCAAATGCATTACAACTTGTTTTTTACATCTATTCGAATAAAGTAGCAAATAAATTCTATTTAGGAAATATCACTTTTGTGCTATTCATGTTAGGATATGTTTTTATTCTAATAGCTGCCTATAATTTTCTGGGACGAAAAAAAGATTTTTTGTATTATACCTTATTGATATTTTCTGTTATTGCTGTTATATTAGATGCGTGGCCCTATAATTTGGGATGGAAGATAGGTGGCCCAATCCAGGAGGTATTGGTACAGCTAAATATTGCCCGTATAGCCTTTATTTCTGTAAGAAAAAAGCAGCGGGGTGCCTGGATTATGTCAGCAGGCGCAGTTTGCTCGTTTATCTTTTTTGTAATTTTTTTGAGCCAGGGCACTTTTACGAATATTTCTTTTATACTAAGCTTACCAATACTAAGAATATTTACTTATGTCATGTTTAACTTAAGCCTCCCGGCTGCCACTTCAGTTTTCCTTGCGTTTGAATTTGCTTTTACCAATCGTACTCTTCAACAAAAATTAATTGAAGTAAACGAACTTTCAAAAAAGAATCTTGAACACGAAAAGGAAAAACAGCAAATTCTTTCTTTTCAAAATGAAACTTTAGAAAAACAAGTAAAAGAACGTACTGTTGAATTAAAAAATTCTTTTGAAAACTTAAAATCTGCGCAATCCCAACTCATACAATCGGAAAAAATGGCTTCTCTTGGTGAGCTTACTGCTGGTATCGCCCATGAGATTCAAAATCCCTTAAACTTCGTCAATAATTTTTCTGAGGTAAATACTGAATTGATTTCCGAGATAAAAAAGGAAATGGATGATGGAAACTTACTGCAGGTAAAACTGATAGTTTCAGACCTGGAAGTGAATATGGAAAAAATCACACATCATGGTAAGCGGGCAGATGCCATTGTAAAAGGTATGTTACAACATAGCCGGAGTAGTAATGGAATAAAAGAACCCACAGATATCAATGCTTTAGCGGAAGAATACCTAAGGCTGTCATATCATGGATTCAGATCCAGGGATAAAGACTTCGATGTAAATCTGCAGACTGATTTTGATAGCAGCATAGAAAAAATTGACATCATTCCCCAGGATATAGGCCGTGTTTTATTTAACATATATAATAATGCATTCTATGCAGTATCGGAAAAGAAGAAACACCAAGTGGACGGATATGAGTCTGCTGTTTCCGTAAGCACAAAAAAATCAGGTGACAGGATTGAAATCCGGGTAAGGGATAATGGCCATGGAATTCCTCAAAAGGTAAGGGATAAGATATTCCAACCATTTTTTACAACTAAGCCAGCAGGCCAGGGAACAGGACTGGGTTTAAGCCTCTGCTACGATATTGTGAAGGCGCACGGTGGAGAGATTAAAGTGGAGACTAAGGAAGGAGAGGCAAGCGCGTTTATTGTTGAATTGCCAGATAAAAATCGTTGATGAAAACCAATTATTATTTGCCGCTATAGTATTTGTGTATAGTGTTGGTTTTGCGCATGACTGAAGCGCAGCGAAAGCGGCAAATCGCACATCTTCTGTTCGGAAACGAACATCTTTACGTTTGACTCTTTTACAAGGCGTTAATAATTAGGATTTTATAAGGCGGCACTTTAGTTGGAGGAAATCAACCTGTCAGTCGCGGACGGGTGGTTGCTCTTCAATCAAAACAGTATGCTCAAAAACTATTTCAAAACAGCGCTTCGCAGTCTCTGGAGGCATAAGACATTTTCGATTATTAATATCCTGGGACTGGCGGTAGGCATGACGGCCTGTTTCCTGATATTTTTATATGTGCGTCTGGAGACGAGCTATGATGATTTTCATTCCAAAGCCGACCGGATTTACCGGGTGGTTGGGGATGTGAAAACGCCTTCCGAGACGATAGAAAATGGCGTTACGATTGCGCCGCTTTTTGTTTATATGCCAAAGGATTTTCCGGAGATAGAGCAGGCGGTCCGGGTTACCTCCGACGATCTCCTTTTCCGTCGCGGCGATCTCAAGATCCAGGAAAAGAATGCCACGCTTGCAGATTCCACGTTCTTTAAAGTCTTTGATTTTCCTTTAATCGAAGGAAATAAGAATACAGCGCTCACGGCTCCGATGAGTATTATTCTTTCCGAATCGGCAGTAAAAAAATATTTTGGAACGGAGAATCCGATGGGGAAAAATCTTCAGGTCGGATTTGACGGTGTCAATGCAACCGTGACGTGAATCATGAAAGATTTTCCGGAGAACTCACAGATCAAGGCCAATGTACTGATTTCACTTTCGTCTTTCCAACAACTATACGGTCACCCGACACAAGATGATGAGTGGACGAATCATGGTTATTACACATACCTGTTGCTAAAACCACACGCAGATGCTAAAGCACTGGCGGCGAAATTTCCGGCATTCCAGGAACGTCATCATGGTGAACAGGCGAGAAAATTGCAGATGCAGGACTGGCTTTACCTTGAACCATTAAGAGATGTTTATTTGAGATCAAAGAGAGATGGTTTTGTAACCGGCAGCATCAATAATGTATATATTTTCTCCGTGATCGGCATCTTCATCCTATTGATTGCCTGCATCAATTTCATCAACCTTACCACGGCGCGCAGTGCTGAACGCGCGAAGGAAGTGGGAATCCGGAAAGTGATTGGCGCCGTTCGTTTTCAACTGACCCGTCAGTTCATCGGCGAATCCATCATCATCTCCTTCATGGCCTTCGTGATATCCATCGTACTCTGTTATGCATTACTTCCGCTCTTTAATCAGCTCGCGGGAAAAACGATCAGTGAAAATATATTTACTCATCCGTTGGATACACTTATTTTATTTTCACTCTCGCTGGGTGTTGGATTGATCGCGGGATTTTATCCTTCGCTGGTGATATCGTCATTCAAACCGGCGGTTGTGCTGAAGGGTCATTTTAAAACCGGCACGCGCGGACTCCTGCTGAGAAAGGGTTTGGTGGTATTCCAGTTTACGATTTCCATCCTGCTGATCGTGGGAACCATGGTCGTATACACACAATTGAATTATATGCGCCGGCAGGATCTCGGATTCGCGAAGGAGCAGATGATGGTGATCAATACCAACTGGGATAAGAACAAGGATAATTTCAAGGAATCTTTGTCTGCCATTCCCGGTGTATTGGCCAGTACTTTTTCAAATGGCACGCCGGGCGGTAATCATAATTCGGCCTATACGCAGGTGCAGAACAAAGCCGGTGAAATGCAGAAGACAAACCTTGACGGCTATTTTGTTGACTACGATTTTATTCCTGTCTACAAATTAAAACTGGTGGCCGGTCGCGCTTTTTCAAAACAATTCGGTAC
>DASXNJ010000251.1:0-4245 GCA_036495145.1 Puia sp. | reverse complement strand
GCCGTTCACAGCGCTGACATTGCTGTAAGACAGAGCGCCAATTTCAACACGGGCGATGTCTCTCAGGTGAAGCAATTGTCCGTTTGCATCTGCTTTGACGATGATATTTTCAAATTCGGAAATGTCCTGCAGTTTTCCGGTGTACCGGATAATATATTGAAAACTCTGATCGCCATTTTCGCCAAACTTCCCGGGGGCCGCATCGATGTTCTGTTCGTTGAGTGCAGCGGCAACATCATCCGGTTTCAGGCCATATACCGACATCACATCCGGTTTCAGCCAGATGCGCAATGAATAATCCCTGCTTCCGAAGCTGTTTGCACTGCCCACGCCGGGCACACGTCTGATTGCCGGAAGGATATTGATATTGGCATAGTTCTGTAAAAAGGTCAGATCATAAGCTTTGTTCTCGCTGTACACGGCGAAGATCAGCAGCATACTGCTCTGTTGTTTCCGGACCGTAACGCCCACCTTTGTCACATCCTGCGGCAGCTGGCTTGTTGCGCTGGACACAAGGTTCTGCACATTCACTGCATCCTTATCCGGATCGGTGCCCACATTAAAATATACACTGATTGAAGCGCTGCCGTCATTGCCAGCGGAAGAAGTCATATAGGTCATTCCTTCAACCCCGTTGATGGCTTCCTCCAGAGGCACAATCACACTCCGGATCACGACGGCAGCATTGGCACCGGCATAAGATGTATTCACCTGCACGGTAGGCGGAGCAATGTTCGGATATTGTTCGATGGGCAACTTTACCAGCCCCAGAATACCCAGCAGTACGATGATCACCGAAATGACCGTGCTCAATACAGGACGTTCAATGAATTTTTTGATCATGGGATAAAGGCCGTTGATTTGGTATAAACACTGTCTGCATTCACATGCCTCGGGATGATGACCATATCCTGTTTTAAACTGATCAATCCCTCTATTACTACTTCATCTCCCGCCTGCAGTCCACTCGTTACTATAAAAAACTTCCCGTCATCGGTGGCCAGTGTGGTAATGGCAACGGTTCCCACTTTGTTATCCTTTGCAAGAACATACACCAGTCTTTTATCCTGCAGTTCATAGGTTGCGCTTTGTGGAATCACGAGCGACGAGTCGATCGTAGTTGGAATTCTGACCGTGGCACTTGCACCGCTCCGGATGATGCCCAGCGGGTTTGGAAAAATAGCTTTAAAACTTGCCGAACCTGTTTCCGTATTGATCAGTCCGCTCGCGAGTTCAATTTTTCCTTTTTCTGAGTATTGTGTTCCGTCTGCAAGTAACAGCGTTGCAGGCGGCAAATTTTCCACTCTCTGATGCATGGAAGAACCGGAGGTCACCTTAAAAATCTCAAGCAGCTGCTTTTCGTTCATCGAATAATATGCATACACATTGCCTATATTGGACAGCGTGGTCAGCGGAGTCGTGTTGGTGCTGTTCACCAGCGCTCCGACCTTGTACGGAATAGTTCCGATGACGCCGTCCTGCGGACTGCGCAGAATCGTATAACTCAGGTTTGTATTGGCGTTGGCCAGGGCTGCTCTTGCCTGTGCGAGGGACGCTTCCTTGGCATCCAAAGTATATTGGGCCGATTCAAGTTCAAATTTGCTGACGATCTCTTTTTCCACCAGCGGCCTGACTTTCTCTACTTCCATTTTTGATGCTTCCACATTGGCCAGAGCGCTTTTGATGGCTGCCGCTGCGGTGATCACGTCCTGTTCGTACTGTGGATTTTTAATACGGAAAAGCAACTGGCCTTTTTTTACAGTGGCGCCTTCGTTCACATAGATCGAATCAATGTATCCATCCACCTTCGGCCTTATTTCAATAATCTGCTGACCCTGAATGGTGGCCGGATAGTCGAGGTTTACTTTTGCTTTTCTGGGAGAAAGTCTTAAGACTGCATAGTCCTTCGGTGCACCGGGACCGCCACCCGGACCAAAACCCATAGGTGACTTTTGGTCTGAACTTCCCGAACAGGAGAAAAACAGAGTTGCAACAAAAAGTACTATGAAATAGCTGGTTGTTTTTTTGTTCATTTTATGAAAAAAATTGAAATCAGAATTTAACGACAGACCCTCTGGAGCGACTAAGGATAAAAATATTCCATACTTTTCTTTTTTCCCCGAGTAAATCGATGAAACAGTGTATTGTTGAGACGAATCACTGAAACAGCAACATCATTAAGGAAAATACCTGGCTTCAGACTATATACCCTTACCGGTCTGATGAATTTCTGCGGACAAACCGGTGCTTTCATCATGTCCATGAGCTTCGGCAAAATCGTCGATATGACACACAACTATGAAATGCCTCAATATATCATGCTTTCGCTGCTGATAATCGGCGGTCTCTGCTGGTTAAAAATTGACGCCGCCAAAAAAATAGATTTCAGTCCTCAATCACTTAATTTTCTTTCACGACTTAATATCACGGAATAATGCATCCCTGCCCCAATTCACGAAAAAGCAGATTCTGGATATTGCCTTATAAATTTCCTCTTTTAAAAATAAATTTTGCGAAGTCGAACGGTTGCATGTATATTTGCAACCGAACGGCTTCTTAATTTAACCAATATGCGAAGAGATATTTTCCAGGCTATAGCAGACCCCACCCGGCGGGCGATTCTCGTCCTGATCGCCGTGCATGCAATGACCCCCAACGCCATTGCGGAGCACTTCGACGTCACCCGCCAGTCGATATCCAAACATCTGCGCATCCTGTCCGAATGCGAACTCCTGGCCCCCAGGCAGGAAGGCAGGGAAATCTTTTATACACTAAAAATCGACAAAATGAAAGAAATCGATATCTGGCTGGACCAGTTCCGAAAGATTGTGGAAGCTCAGTTCCAGCAGCTCGATGAGGTATTGTTCACCATAAAAAACAAAAAAAAATGAGCCTGTTATTTGATTTTACTGTCGACAAAGCCACGGCAACCATTCACATCACGCGGGAATTCGCCGCCGGTCTTGATCTCGTATGGGATGCCTTTACAAAATCGGAAATACTCGACCAGTGGATGGGACCCAAACCGTTTCGGGTCCAGACAAAGGAAATGGATTTCAGGGTTGGAGGCCGCTGGCTTTATACCATGATCACTACCGAAAATGAAGTTCCAACCCGCTATAGCCTGGCGGAGTTTATCGAAATCCACCCCAAGACTGATTTCACTACAAAGAATTCCTTTACAGATGAAAATGGAAATCACGCCAATTCCGGTTTTACTTTCTCCATCACCAAAACCTCTTTCAAGGCAGGCGCCGATAAAACCACTGTTCACATTGCCAAAAAAATGTCGGGTCTTGCGGAACTTGAACAGTTTGTCGCCCTCGGTTACAAAGAAGGAGTGGCCATGGGAATGAGCAATCTCGACGAATATTTACTCGGCCAGGTCGCTGTTAGATGACAAAAAATTTCCGCAGAACCACTTGATCTGAAACTGATGGATTCAATAGTTTTTCCGAAGGGAATTACCGTGCATATTTATCATCCGGCATAATACGAAGGAAGTTTGCGCTTTGAAACAATCATTTTTTTTATACGGCTGATAAGTGTTTTTTTTGTGCATTGATGAACAGGAGCATTTTGAGCAGGAACACCATACCGATCATGATCATCGGTATGATGTTCTTTATATTTGGCTTTGCCACCTGGATCAACGCGATGCTGATTCCCTATTTCAAAATCGCCTGCGAGCTCACACACTTTCAGTCGTACCTCGTCACTTTCGCTTTCTATATTTCCTATCTGGTGGTGTCGGTTCCTTCATCCTTACTGCTGAAAAAAATCGGGTTTAAAAAAGGGATGATGATCGGGTTTTGGGTGATGGCAGCGGGCGCCTTTGTTTTTATTCCGGCTGCGCAAACCCGCACGTACGGACTTTTTCTCTGCGGTCTGTTTTTGATCGGTATTGGTTTGTCTGTTCTTCAAACGGCCGCCAATCCCTACGTTACGATTCTCGGGGCAAAAAACAGAGCGGCACAAAGAATCAGCATTATGGGTATTTGCAACAAGACAGCGGGAATCATAGCACCGCTTTTGCTGGCCGCAGCCATCCTTCGTCCCGGCGACAATGTTTTGTTTCAGAATATACAGCACATGGATACCATTGAAAAAAACAATGTACTCGATGCTTTGATCAGGCGTGTTATTTTACCTTATGCGTTTGTCGGCAGTGTGCTTACCATTCTTGGTTTTGCCGTACGGTTCTCCCCTCTTCCTGAAATCGAAAACTTTGAAGATGAAAAAACT
>DASXNJ010000250.1:0-17027 GCA_036495145.1 Puia sp. | reverse complement strand
TTTTCAAATGCATAACGTGTGCCATAAGGAATTTTATCCATTCGCCAGAGACTTACCCTTTTGTCCAGTCCCTTTTTGCACGAACTGAAAATGCTCATCAGACTGAAAATAACAAGGCCATATCGTAAGAATAGTTTCAGGCTCCCAATTTTTGTTGAAATACTTCAAACTTCGTTTTTAATGTGTCAAATATTTCCTTGTTCACATTGAAATCTCCGAAAAAAATATATTCATAGGCAGTAGCCAGATAACGAAACTGCGATGCCAGCGGATGTTGACCAAAAGCGCGCCCGATTTCCGCATTCGTCATTGAACCACGTATTGGAATAATATTTTTCTCTGAAGTCAAATGAAGCAGACGCAGATATAAATAACGAACCGCAAACCGGTAATTTCCTTCTGCCTGATATTTCCTGATCATATCATTGTAATCCACGGGACCGTCCCCTGCAGGATCTGATTCTACGGGTTCTGGCTGCGCCTGTCGTCTGTCGAACCATTTGAAATTATTTTCCCTGGCCAGCAGGTATATACCATAAACAATGACAACGATCACGCTGAGTAAAAAGATCCATTGAACAATTTTATTCCTAAATAAATTTAACAACGGGGAAGAATCGGAATCATTTTTGTTTTTTTCTTTTGACCAATATTCGGGGTCATTTGCATAATCATAATCCCGGTCTGCAAGGTATTTATCCACTTTCGGCTGTGGAATTTGTCTAAGTATGTAAGCTTTCAAATTTACACTGTCCTTTACCGGCATGTAGACACTGTCTTCATTTAGTTCTGCCGGACCATTCTGGCTGGTAGCGTCAGAAGAATCCGGGCCTGATGCAGAGGAATCAGTCTGAACGATTACGGTGTCCCTGATGGTAGCAATCGTATCAGCCTGGGCCTGGGCGCACACGACTGCCGGGAGGCTTATAGAAAATACAAAAATTACTCTGAAAAAATATTTAAGCATGTAAGGATGATCAGGATTTTATAGTCTCGGCCATGTTCTGTCTATGGGTGATTCGGATCGGATAAATAATAAAGTACCAAATGATAAAGACAGCTGACGATACGAGTATACATAAACTCAGCCACAGGGGCATTTGCGAATATCGGGTCACAAATCCTTCCAGGAACGCGGCTGCTACAAATACCGGGATCAGTCCAATCATCATTTTTACACCATCTTTTACCCCGCGCTTGAGTGAAGAAAATCTTTTATAAGTGCCAGGGAAAAGCAGACTTTTGGCTAATACAAGACCCGCTGCACCGGCAATGATAATCGAAGAAATTTCAAGTGTACCGTGAATCCAGATTACCATTACGGATTTCCACCCAAGTCCCTTTGAAAAAAAATAATATTGAAACGCACCGAGCATGACCCCGTTATTAAAAATCAGCCATACCGTTCCCAGTCCCGCCAGCAGACCGGAAATAAATATCATGAACGAAACCTGTACGTTGTGAACAGCAATCCAAAGAAACATCGATAAAGGATCCTGCCCCTTGTACACCCCGAACGGATCACCTTTTGCAATATTCTGATCAGTCATTTCAACATAGCCGTTGCCCAGGACACCGCGTACGAACTCCTGGTCATTTGCTGCCGAAAAAGCAGCCACGACTGCAAAAAAAAGAAATATCAGAAATGAATACAGAAGCAGGCGATGATATTTGCGGATGACCAGCGGCAATTCTGTTTTCCAGAACCGGATGATACGGGAGGATTCCTCTTTTTTATTTTTATATATGCCCAGATAAATGCCGGACGCGAGTTTATTGAGATAGAGCGTCACTTTACTCTGCGGATAGAATGTTTTTGCATAACCAAGGTCGCTGACCAGCTCTGTAAAGCGGGAAGCCATTTCATCGGGATCCGATGTCGGGTCATACTGATAATTTTTCCACTTCTCAATATTCTGTTGTATGAATTGACCTTCACGCACAAATACAGTACATTTATTTATAAATATAATGTTTCCCCGAATATTATGTTAACCGTAAAACTGGACACCGGATTTAATATTGAGATTGATTTCCCGATCAGTCCTTTCCATCGACGCATGTTTGCCTGGTGTATAGATGTGCTGGTCATGTTTCTATATGGACTTTTGTGCAGTAAAATCATTGAATTACTACCACAAAATAAACTGACAGAAAACCAGTGGTTATATATTCTGGTAGGGCTCCCTGTATTATTTTATTATCCGGTGATGGAAATACTCACCAACGGGCAAACGATTGGAAAAAGAATTCTCGGAATTCGGGTGATTACTCTTGAAGGGGGACAGGCTTCGGTCAGTCAGTATATTATCAGATGGGTTTTCAGACTGGCCGATTTCCCTATCTGGATTTTCAGTGCAATATCAACGGGATCTCTTCCCTGGTATTGCAGCGTATTGGCTTTTTCAGGAATTGCCTGTGTCATCATATCCGATAAGTCCCAGCGAATAGGCGATATAGTTGCAGGTACAATCGTCATTTTCACACGTTCGAAAACTTCCTGGCAGGATACCGTTTTTACAGAACTGGAAGCAGACTACAAACCCCGATATCCTCAGGTCATGCAAATGAGTGACAAGGATATCAATTCCCTCAAAATGATTATTGAGACGATTAAGAAAAATAATAATCACGAACTTGCTTTTCGCATTGCAGAAAGAATCAAATGGAAACTGAATTTACAGGCAGATCAGGATTCGAAAGAATTCCTGGAAACACTTCTCAAAGATTATAATTATTACTCAAGCCACTAGTTAGTGTCTGCCGACCAGCGCACCGATGATGGAGAAAATAAGAGCTAGTGCATAAAATGACAAATACACGATCAATAAAATTCCCCAAAACTTAAAGAAAGATTTCAGGTTTTTAAGTGACTCCATTAAGGTAGGCTGATCATTATTATTTAATGCTTTGCGCATTTTAGAAGAGAAATTAAATAAATAGAGAGAAGGGAAAAACATAATAAGCGAAGTGAAAATTATAAAAAAACTGAATATCACGCCCATTACAGCCGGCATGCCTGTATCGCCCATGCCAGGCATTATTCTGGCTATCTGACTGCCAAAAAAAAGACCTACTAAAACCATAAAGGCGCAGCCGATAAAACCGATGATTGACAAAAAGCGGCTCCAGCGGGCAGCTTCGCTCAAATAATTAATGGAGGGTTGATCTAATTGCAGTTCAAATAGATTTGATGATTGTTCCATGGAAATTATTTTTTAGTTTAAGGGGATGAGATGATAAATAAAAGAAAAATCCGGCAGTATTCAAAGAAATCCTTTAAGCTTAAGGCCTATGGCCCAAAGCTTAAAGTTAAAGTGTGAGCGTATAGTTGATTTGACGGTAAATGTTTAACCACCGGCTGCGAATCTTCATCGATCGCAAGCGATAAACGACAACCGGTCAACGATAAACGGTCAACGCTTAATAGGCTCTTGCAAAAAGAACCCGTTGGTGGCTTGGCTTACCACTAAATATGCATAATCCCTCTTCCGCAGGGTTATTCAATGGTATACACCGGATGGTCGCTTTCAATTGTTCCTTGATTGATTCTTCGGTTTCTGCAGTTCCGTCCCAATGCGCTGAAATAAATCCTCCTTTTGTATCAAGCAAACGTGCAAATTCATCCCAATTATCCGCCCTCGTTATATGAGCATCCCGGAATGCCAAAGCTTTCCTGTACATCGATTCCTGAATATCGGTCAGTAATTTTTCTATTCTCTCATTGAAATTTTCCATAGGAACACTCATCTTTTCCCTGGTATCCCTGCGGGCAATTTCAATGGTGTTGTTGTCCAGATCCCTTAAACCCAATGCGACCCGTACAGGCACTCCCTTTTTTTCATATTCTGCAAATTTCCATCCGGGTCTGTTATTATCATTATTATCAAATTTCACACGGATACCCATCTTCTTCAAACCCGTTGTTATTTCAATTCCTTTCGCGTCCAATAATTCCTTTCTTTCATCTCCTTTGTAAATCGGAATAATTACAACCTGAATGGGTGCTATGCGCGGAGGCAGAATCAATCCTTCATCATCACTATGTGCCATTACCAGGGCTCCCACGAGTCGTGTGCTGACTCCCCAGCTGGTGGCCCAAACATATTCCAGTTTATTCTGCCTGTCGGAAAATTTTACATCGAAGGCCCTGGCAAAATTCTGACCCAGGAAATGTGACGTACCGGCTTGCAATGCCTTACCATCCTGCATCATGGCTTCAATACAATAAGTTTCCACAGCGCCGGCAAACCGTTCACTGGCAGTTTTTACACCGCGGATGACGGGAACCGCCATATAATTTTCTACAAAATCAGCATAAACCCTTAACATCAATCGCGATTCTTCAACAGCTTCTTCAGCCGTTGCATGGGCTGTGTGTCCCTCCTGCCATAGAAACTCGGTGGTTCTGAGAAAAAGCCTGGTGCGCATTTCCCATCTAACCACATTCGCCCACTGATTAATAAGCAGCGGAAGGTCACGGTATGACTGGATCCATGTCTTGTAGGTATTCCAGATAATCGTTTCACTGGTTGGCCGCACAATCAACTCTTCTTCCAGTTTTGCTTCCGGATCAACAATGATACCTCCACCATCGGGATCATTTTTTAGACGGTAATGTGTAACCACCGCGCATTCTTTCGCAAAACCCTCCACATGGGCAGCTTCCTTACTTAAAAAACTCTTCGGAATAAACAAAGGAAAGTAAGCGTTTTCGTGGCCTGTTTCTTTGAACATCCGATCCAGTTCATCACGCATTTCTTCCCAAAGCGCAAATCCGTATGGTTTGATTACCATACAGCCCTTGACTGCAGAATAATCGGCTAATCCGCCCTTTATGACCAGATCGTTATACCATTGTGCATAATTTTCTTCCCGGCTTGTTATTTCTTTACTCATAATTGTTAATGTTCAAACCAGACTTATTGATTTAACTCATTTTAACAGTTTGGCGCAGTAATTTTCAGAAGAAGCTGTATATAATTTGTAATTTTGTTAAAAGGCTCAAAAGTAGTAACTTAAGATCGGAAATTCTAAAAGCTTTCGTCATGAAACGTCCCTATATATTTATCATTGCAGCCCTGTCGTTCTTTACTTTAAATAGTTGCTCGGTTTACAGAAATAACCCGACGCCGGATGATGTATATTACTCTCCGGGTACTCCTGCAGTCAGCACGTCTTCAGCACAGAATAATAACTCGGATTATTATAGCACTCCAAATGATAATTACGTAAAAATGCGTGTGCAGAATCCTGACAAATGGTCCTATTTTGATGATTACAATTATGATTATTATGGTGGCGGATACGCACCTTATTCTCCATATGCATCGGGCGTTGGATTGGGTATCGGCTTCAGTACCGGGTATTATAGTCCTTACTATGGTGGCTTCGGTTATTACAGCCCGCTGAGTTATTATAACAGTTATTATGCATGGAATAATTTCTATAATCCATATTACGGTGGTGTAATCGTTGTGAACGGGAAAAACAATGCAACTCCGAGTTACACACGCATGAGTAATTTCAATCCATCAGCATATCAGGGCAATTATTATAATTCGAGGCCCAGCACCAATTTCGTAAATGCGAATGGTTCCCAAAATTCAACCAACAGTAATAATTTTAACAGATCTACAAATAACCGTCCATCTTTTAATAACAGCAACTATTCACCCATGCGTTCCTCCCCATCCAATTTTAGCGGTGGCGGTGGTGGTGGTGGCGGTGCCTCTCGTGGCGGAGGTTTTTCTCGTCCAGGCAGGTAATTCTTGATTGAAGATGAAACGTTTCCTAATTCTGTGCCCGGTTATTTTAATAAGTTTTCTACTCAGGGCACAACTTCCGGAAGATGCACTGCGCATGTCTTACACCCGACCGTCAGGGACCGCCAGAGAACAAGCTATCGGTGGAGCGATGGGTTCACTGGGAGGTGATATTACCGCGAATTATGTCAATCCGGCCGGGCTCGGGTTTTATAAGACCGGCGAGGTCGTTCTAAGCCCCGGGTGGTCGTTTGGATCAACAAAGACAGGATATCTTTCGAACAATATCAAAAGCCCTTCATACAATAACTTTATTCTTGGCACTTCGGGCGTCGTAATCGGTTGGTCAAACGAACCTGATAAAAGTTCCTCATTCAGTCTGGCGGTAAACCGTAGCGCAGATTTTAACGGACATATTAATTACCAGGGAAAAAATAATTATTCATCCGCATCGGAAGCTTATCTGGAAGAATTTAATGCATCCGGATTATCTGTCGATGACGCGCTGTCAAACCCGGGTATTTCATATGGTACAAGGATGGCTCTCTATACCTATCTGGTAGATACATCTCAGGGGGGCATCGGGCCTAATATTAATCAACCTGGAAAAGTATTGGCTGCCGGTGGTTATCTCGGTCAGAATACGGACATCCAAACCAGCGGTGGTATAACAGAAATCGCTCTGGGTCTTGCAGGTAATTCCCACGATAAATGGTATTATGGCCTTTCCATCGGTGTACCGATCGTCAACTACAGCCGTACCACACAATACACTGAAACAGATCTCAGCGGAAATGTGAACAATGATTTTGATTCATATACCTATACTGAAAACTATTCGGCCAAGGGTGTAGGCGTAAACGGCAGACTGGGTGTAATTTTCCGGCCCAATCTGAACTGGCGCATCGGGCTGGCAGTCCATACGCCAACTTTTTACTCGATTACGGATCACCTCTCAGCCGCCATGATAAGCAACACAGAAGGTTATGCAGGCGTACATTCAGTGAACTCCACCACGCTGGATAACGCCGCAGGCGTAAGTAATGAGCTTCAATATGATCTGCAAACACCGTGGCACTTCATTGCCAGCGGATCCTATATTTTCCCGGGTTCCGTAACCGAAGGCAAGATGGGATTTATTACGGCCGATGTGGAATACATTACCAACACTGCCAGTAAATATAGTTTCCCGCTTGATGATAACGGAAATCCTGTAAATGATAACGGTTATTTTGATGGCGTAAACAGCGTCATAAAGTCTTTCTACAAAAACACGTTCAGTTTCAGGTTGGGCGGAGAATATAAAATGGATGAACTGGCT
Organism: Puia sp.; assembly: GCA_036495145.1. Classification (GTDB taxonomy): domain Bacteria; phylum Bacteroidota; class Bacteroidia; order Chitinophagales; family Chitinophagaceae; genus Puia. The sequence goes on along the minus strand of DASXNJ010000250.1, from coordinate 9,941 downwards.
TTCCGGTTGGGCGGATCTTATTCAATGGATCCTTATTCCTCCTCAGAATTAAAGGGCAACCGGATGACAGTAGGAGGTGGCCTGGGCTATAGAAAACGGGGAATTTTTATTGACCTTACCTATGTGGAGTCCATCCTGAACGATGTGAATTTCCCATACCATCTCGTAGAGAAAGACAATGTTTATTCGACTGTAAAACAGTACACGGGAAATCTGATTCTAACATTCGGCATTAAGTTTTAAGATGACCGGATATTTCAATAATTTTCTTTTTAAAATCATCTTCCATCCAAATCAGATCATGGTTCTTATTGAGCCAGGTGATTTGACGCTTAGCATAATGTCGCGTATTTTTTTTTATAAGAGCGACGGAATCTTCCAAACCTGATTTGCCCTGCAGATATTGAAACAGCTCCGTATACCCGACCGTCTGCAAAGCATTCAAATGCATATAAGGAAGAAGGGATCTGACTTCTTCCAATAAACCCGCACTCATCATCTGATCCACCCGATGATTGATTCGTTGATATAACTGCGTTCTGGGCAAGCGAAGACCGAATTCAAGCACCCGGAAATTTCTTTGTTTTTTTTGACGGCTCCGATAGGTGATGATGGATCTTCCGGTACTTTGAATTACTTCGAGCGCGCGCATCATACGTTGTGGATTTTCCATTTCTCCTGATTCAAAAAAAAGCGGATCTGCCTGTTGAACGGATTTTTGCAACCAGCTGATTCCCTGGTGATGATACTGCTCCGTTATATTCTTTCTGATTCCTTCCTCAACGATGGGAATTTCATCAAGACCTTCACGAAACGCTTTGATGTAGAGACCCGTTCCACCGCACATCACGATAGTGTCCCGGACGGAAAATATTTCGTCACAGTATGACAATGCGAGCGACTCGAATATGGATGCATTCACTTCTTCGTGGATAGAATGTGAATTGACGAAAAAATGTCTTACCTCTGAAAGCTGTTCCGGGCTTGGTTTTGCGACGCCTGTATTCAATTCACGAAAACATTGCCGGCTATCAGCAGAAATGATAGAAGTGTTAAAATGCCTTGCCACCTCCATAGCGAGTTCTGTTTTACCAGAGGCTGTAGGGCCGGAAATAATAATGACTGTTTTGGGTGACATTATTCGAGTGAAGTATCTTCTTCCGGACCGATTTCTTCCTCTACGTCCAGATCGCCGGTTTCCTCTCCCACTTCACTAAATCCTTCTGCACTTCTGTTCAAATCATACTTTTCTTCTACTTCAGCCAGCTTATCACCGATGAGTCCACGGGTACCATATTGCGATGGTCCAATGCTTTCAGATTTCAAAACAGCTGGGTATTCCAGTTTACTGTTTTCTTCTTTCGACACATTGATCAACTCAATAAGAAAAAACCAGTTCTTAATAAAATCGTAGAGATAAACAAATTTCTGATTGGGATCCCTGATTTCTGAACCAATCGTTGTTTCTGACATGAGTAAGGGAGGCACTTTATATTCCTTATCATATTTTTCCAATGAGATCTCTCTTCCACGTTGCCAGTGATCGTTACTTCTGAAAAAAGTTGCCTGGTGTTTATTGTCAAACTCGTAAGCTTTTAATATTACCTGATGCAAATCCAGAAAATACTGATTATGCTTTATTACCACGTCGCGGTAAACACTATCATCTTCCTCAAAATATACTCTGAATTTTAAAACTGCCATATTGTTACTCGTTATAAAGTCCAAAAATAATGAAACCATCAAATTATCGGCCAGCTTATTTTATTTATCCCTGATGTCCTGGACCCTGCCGACCGGCTTCAAATCCATCTCAGCTGCTTTCCGCAACATGTATTTGCTCGCCGCTTCAATTGAATTTTCAATTTCACCTTCAAGGATGGCTTCGCGGATCAGATTTTTGAGATCACCAACTTTTTTGGAGGGTCCGATCCCAAAAATTTCCATGATCATTTCGCCGGACACGGGGGGTTGCCAGTTCCTGATGCGGTCCTTCTCTTCCACTTCTCCCAGACGTTTGCGCACGAGCTCGAAGTTTTCCAAATACCGTTTTACTTTTAGTTTGTTCTTTGATGTGATGTCCGCCTCACAAAGCATCATCAGCAAATCGATTTCTTCTCCCGCATCAAATAATAATCTGCGAATGGCGGAATCAGTAATATTTTCTTTTGTCAGACTGATCGGACGCAAATGCAATTCCACCAGTTTCCGGACAAACCGCATTTTTTCATTCATTGGCAACTTCATCTGATCAAAAATCTTCGGAACCATCCGACCACCAACCACTTCATGACCATGAAAAGTCCAACCATGACCCGGCTCAAATTTTTTGGTTGCCGGTTTTCCAATGTCATGCAAAATAGCCGCCCATCTCAGCCAAAGATCATTTGATTTGACAGCGATATTGTCGAGCACCTGCAGCGTATGGTAGAAATTATCTTTATGACCAAGACCGTCTATGTATTCCGCACCGGACAGGTCGGCCATCCTGGGGAAAATGATCTGCAAAAGGCCTGATCTGAAAAGAAGATCAAATCCCACAGAAGGCGTAGGCGCACTAATCATCTTATTGATCTCTTCGGTTATCCTTTCCTGTGATATAATCCGTATTCGTTCAGCATCCTCTACGATTGCATGGAAGGTTTCAGAATCAATCGAGAATCCCAACTGCGCGGCAAAACGGATAGCGCGTAACATACGCAATGGATCATCGCTAAAGGTGGCCAAAGGATCCAAAGGAGTATGTATTCTTTTCAATTCCAGATCTCTGAGTCCGTTGAATGGATCAATCAGCTTGCCATAATTATTTTTGTTTAAACTGACGGCAAGGGCATTGATCGTAAAATCACGACGGTTCTGATCATCTTCCAGCGTGCCAGGAACAATTTCCGGTTTCCGCGAAGCAGCACGATAACTTTCTTTTCGGGCTCCGACAAATTCGACATCCAGAAACTGACCGTCTGATTCCTGAATCTTAAAATGAGCTGTTCCGAAATTTTTAAAAAATGAAACATTTGGCTTCGGTGTATAGGAAGAGGCGACTCCGTTCGCCAGCTCAATCGCATTGCCTATGCAAACAATATCGGCGTCATTGGTCGGCCGGCCAATGAGTTTATCCCTTACAAACCCGCCAATCACATATGCTTCCACCTGCATAAGGGCGGCAGTATCTGCAATTCTCCCGAATAACAGCAACTCTGAATCAGTACATGGGATGTCCATAGCATCAAAGATAATTCAAAAGCCTGCAGCTCAAAGACCGATGTCCGGGACAGACATCTATGAATTTCTAAATAAATGCATTAACGGGGAAGGTTTGCATTCCTGTACACTAAACAGGGGGAAGTGTTCTTATGAGTTGCTCCTGCTTTATTTCCATTGCGCATTTAAAATGTCCTTCCGGACAGGCTGCATATCCGTGCAAACCACAGGGACGACAATATAATGGCTGATCTATTTCTACAATTTGATGATTATCGGACAAGGGGCCGAATCCAAATGCTGGTATCGTTGAACAGTATATGGCCGTCACAGGCGCATTCATCGCGGATGCAAAATGCATGGGTGCAGAATCATTCACATAGTTCATACTGGCCCTGCTCATAAGGGCCGCCGATTGCAAAAATGTAAGCGACCCGGCGAGTACTTTCAACTCTTCTCTGTTGCAGGTCGCGCGAATCGATTCACAAAGTGCCGAATCGCCCGGGCCGCCCAGCAGATAAATTGCAAATCCCGGCGGAATATTTTCAATGAACGAAATCCATTTTGAAGCCGGAAACTGTTTAGTGAACCAAACCGAAGCCGGGCTCAATGTGATAAATTTTGATTGTGTAAAACCATCTATGGAAGAAAAATCAGCAACAGAAGGATAAAGCCGTGGTTTGTATACCTGGTCATCTGTGAAAGCCCTGATCAATGAATGGTTTCTTACTGTTTCATGAACAGCCTCGTCGCCTCCCACATGATGCTTTATTTTATTTGTAAAGAAATAACTAAGCGGATTCTTATCAAACCCAATGGACTCTTTAGCTCCGGAAAATACAGTCAGCAGGCCGGTTGCAAAAAATCGTTGTACATTAATAACCTTATCATATCTGTTTTTCCGGATAAGATTCAGCGTGCGAAGAAGATTTTTCTGTTTATTTTTCTTTTTATCCCATATCAGTATTTCATGAAGAAGCGGATGACCCGAAAGCAGTTGCTCATTTCCTTTTCTCAGCAGAAAATCGATTTGCGCTTCTGGAAAATAATGATGAAGTTTTTCGATCAGAGCAGTTGAAAGCACGACATCTCCAATAAAAGCTGTTTGTATAATGAGAAATTTCTGCAATTAAATTATTTATATATGAAGAACGAGAATAGTTGTAATTGTATAGATAGTTTCAGACATTTTCACACTTCCACACTTCCACACTTCCACACTTCCACACTTGCCTAAGTACCTTCCACGATGATCATTTTTGTTTTCGCTGCTCTCTGCCTGATTATTTTTGCACTGGTATAAATGTCAGAATGCCACCATTCATTCGCCCGTTCTACGGAAGGAAATTCCAATACAACGATTCTCTCGGGTTTCCAGTCGCCTTCCAGCGTAGTAGTCTTTCCTCCCCGCACCACAAATTTTCCATCAAAAGCCGCAATGGCTGCGGGTGTTAGTTTTTTATATTCTTCATAATCGGCATGATCATGAATCGAAACTTCCACAATTACGAAGGCTGACATAATTAAAAATTTATTAAGATTAATAAAATCAAATTTCATCAGGATCTTATAACAATTGGTTCTCCTGATTTACTAAATCGGACCAATACGGATGCCCTGGCCGTCCGTTCATCATCCTGCCGGTACTCCACGATATAGTCCACCCCCTGTTTAATTTCTTCTGATATTTCATTAAAATTTTTAGGTGACTCCGCGCCTGTAATATTTGCAGACGTAGAGACCAGTGGTTTTCGGAACCGCTTGATGAGATGCCTGCAAAAATCCTCCCGGACGACACGCATGGCAATGGATCCGTCGTCGCTTACCAGGTTCTCCGCAAGGCCCAGGGCAGTCTCATAAATGATGGTTGTGGGCCGGGTTGTATGTTCAAGATAATCGATGATATGAGGCTCCGGGTGGCTGGTATACCGGTTAATATCTCTCGGGTCTGCCAATAATACAATCATTGATTTATCTGTGGGTCTTTTTTTGAGATCAAATATTTTACTCACAGCTTCCGGATTGGTCGCATCACATCCAATTCCCCAAATAGTGTCTGTCGGGTATAAAATAATACCACCTCGCGGTAGTATTTCCAGACAACGAATAATATCAATTTCAAATTCCAACAGGTGATTTTTGGTAAAAATACCGAATGATTCAAAATACCCGGAAATTGATCATGTCTGATTAATGCTACAGCGTTAAGTTTGCAAAAAATATATCAGATGCAATTGAAAGACAGGATTGAGGAAGTATGGAAGAACCGTGAATTATTAAAAGATCATAAATATACGGATGCGATACGTGCAGTGATTGAAGAAACGGACAAGGGAAGATTGCGTGTCGCAGAACCTGAAGCTGGCAACTGGAAGGTAAATGAATGGGTCAAACAGGCCATACTTTTATATTTTGGCATACAGCAAATGAAAACCTGGAACGTTGGACCGATGGAATTTTATGATAAGATGGATCTAAAAAAAGACTACGCCACTTTAGGCGTACGTGCGGTTCCGCATGCGGTTGCCCGTTATGGTGCGTATCTCGCCAAATCGGTAGTTATGATGCCCAGCTATGTAAATATCGGAGCTTATGTAGATGAAGGCACTATGGTGGATACATGGGCGACGGTGGGCAGTTGCGCACAAATAGGAAAGGGAGTTCATCTGAGTGGTGGTGTCGGTATTGGCGGGGTCCTGGAACCTTTGCAGGCTGCGCCGGTTATCATTGAGGATGGGTGTTTTATCGGATCGAGGTGTATCGTGGTTGAAGGCGTCCGCGTAGAAAAAGAAGCTGTTCTGGGTGCCAATGTAGTTTTAACCCAAAGCACAAAAATTATAGATGTAAGCGGGACTATGGCTGTTGAATACAAGGGTAGGGTCCCTGCCCGCAGCGTTGTGATTCCCGGCTCTTATACAAAAAAATTTCCTGCAGGTGATTACCAGGTTGGCTGTGCATTGATCATCGGTCAGCGTAAAGCGTCCACAGATCTTAAAACCAGTCTGAACGATGCACTCCGGGATTTTGCGGTAGCAGGATAGTACAAAACTGAAAGTGTGGAAATGGGGAAATGTGGAAATGTGGAAATGGATTTTCTCATTTCACTATACACATTTGCTTTAGGCTTTAGGCTTTAGGCTTTAGGCTTTGGGCTTTAAGCTTTAAGCGTCAAAGGGCTCAGATCAGAAACAAACAGATTGGGATTATTCCGTTCTGCCTCTTCAATGATAGAATAATCTGATAAGATATCGGCCTTGTTCCTGCCCACGCTCACATCGTGTTCGAAGTGCACAGATACTGAATGATCCGCTGTTCGAACTGTCCATCCGTCAGATTCAGTAAATACTTCCCGCTTGCCAAGATTGATCATTGGTTCGATAGCAAGGATCAGTCCTTCGCGTAATTTGGTACCGGATCCGCGTTTTCCATAATTCGCGACCTGTGGGTCTTCATGCATATTTCTTCCCAATCCGTGACCGACCAACTCGCGTACCACACCGTATCCGTATTTCTTTTCAGTATGTTCCTGGATGGCAAATGAAATATCACCCACACGATTGCCTGCAATTGCTTTCTCTATGCCTTTATAAAGAGATTCTTTTGTTATGCGTATCAGTTGAGCAATGGCTTCACCGGGATTGCCGATAGCAAATGTATAAGCATGATCGCCATGGAACCCGTTTTTGTATACGCCGACATCAATGGAAATAATATCCCCTTCTTTTAATTCGTCTTTATTCGCAAATCCGTGAACAACCACGTCATTGACCGACATACAGGAATTAAATGGGTAACCATGATAGTTCAGGAAGGAAGGACTGGCGGCATGATCGCGGATAAACTCTCCGATAAATTTATCCAGTGAGAGTGTTGTAATACCCGGCCCGAGTAATTTGGCGGCTTCGGTAAGTGTTTTACTTACCAGCAACGCACTTTCACGGGCGAGTTCGATTTCTGCTTTCGTCTTGTAATATATCATCCTAGATTACCGCGTTGGTAACCGACTGACGGCCCTGTATACGGCCGGACTTCATCAGCCCGTCGTACTGACGCATCAGCAGCTGGGTTTCGATCTGTTGCAGTGTATCAAGGATAACCGCTACCATGATCAGAAGTGATGTTCCTCCATAGAAAGAAGAAAAACCCTGGGTAACGCTGGCTCGCTGTGCGAATCCGGGAAGAATACCTACCACAGCCAATAATACGGCACCCGGTAAAGTAATCTTATCCATAACAGAACCAATAAAATCTGCCGTTGGCTGACCGGGCTTTACTCCAGGTACAAATCCATTATTGCGTTTGAGGTCATCAGCTACCTGCTTCGGATTAAAAATCAGCGAAGTATAAAGGAAGGTAAAACCGATTACGATAATGCCATAAAAAATCATATGTACATAGTCACGCGGATCCGAAAAAATTCTGGAGATACCTTCTTTATTTTCAAAACTTGTATATGAAATAAGAGTTGGCAGAAACATTATGGCCTGCGCAAAAATGATGGGCATAACACCGGCGCTATTAACTTTCAGTGGAAGAAACTGCCGGGCCCCACCAAACTGACGGTTACCCACAATCTGTTTGGCATAATTTACCGGAACTTTTCGCACACCCTGGATCAAAACAATCAGACCCATAATGACCGCAACAAGGATGGCAATTTCAATAACGAAAATCAAAATACCGCCGCTTCCCATAACCGATTTTGCCAGAAATTCCTGGTGAACGGCATTTGGAAAACGGGCAAGAATTCCGATCATGATAATGATTGATGTACCGTTCCCTAATCCTTTATCTGTAATTTTTTCGCCGATCCACATGACAAATAAAGTACCGGCAGTAAGCAGAATAGGTGTGGTAAACCAGAAGTATGCACTAAAACTATCTATAATGGCATCCCGCCCCATTGTCTTTAAATATCCTACATAAGCATATGCCTGTGCAAAAGTTACGACAACAGTCAGGTAACGTGTCCACTGGTTTATTTTCTTTCTGCCGCTTTCTCCGTCTTTCTGGACCTTCTGCATCTGAGGAACCAGTATGCTCATGAGCTGCATGAAAATGGATGCGGAAATGTATGGCATAATACCCAGGGCCAGTATGGATGCCTGTGAAAATGCGCCTCCGGAAAATGCATCAATCAATCCGAGTGCTCCTGATTTTGCACCGCTCAGACTGTTTAATTTATTCGGATCAATACCAGGTAAAACAATATAAGTGCCGAAACGGTATATCAGAAGTAAAACAAGAGTCGTAAGGATCTTGCTTTTTAATTCTGGAATACTCCATATATTTTTTAAAGTATCAAAAAATTTCTTCACGTTTTTCGTAATTATTTAAGAACCGCTGCAAGCAAAAAAGACGACCGGAATCGTCTTGCAAGTTAATGACTATTTTAGGATTTTGCGCCCATCACGACTTCCTTCACTTTTAGGATTTCTAACGTACCACCAATCCCTTCTATTGCCTTTTTAGCTTTTTCGCTTACGGCACTTACTTTAAAGTTCAGCTTTGTTTTTAATTCTCCGTTACCCAGAATTTTTACCAGGTCAGTACGTGCTATCAGCCCGTTGGCATACAGATTGGCTGCGGAAACTTCTTTAATATCATATTTCTCAGCGAGTTGTTCAATCTGGGACAGATTGAAAACAACATAAGACACCCGGTGTGGGTTTTTGAAACCACGTTTTGGCAAGCGACGCTGGATAGGCATCTGCCCACCTTCGTGTGCCATTTTGCGTTGATAACCTGCGCGGCTCTGTCCTCCCTTATTACCCTTGGTGGAAGTTCCACCTTTACCGGAAGCTTCTCCACGTCCAAGTCTTTTTTCCTTATGTGTTGCCCCCTTGGCCGGTTTGATGCTATGTAAGTTCATTGCTAAAATTTGATAATTTAAAAACCGGAAACAGGAATTTCACTTCCAGACTTCCATACTTTCTTACTTGCCCTATATTTCTTCAACTTTTAAAAGATGCTCCACAGCACGGATCATACCCAGTATTTGTGGTGTTGCCTCATGTTCCCGTGGATTATGCAATTTGTTCAGCCCGAGTGCCTGTAAGGTCAGTTTCTGCCTTTCCGACCGGTCGATGCCGCTTTTTATCTGTGTAATGCGTAGTTTTTTCATTTCCTTCTGATTTATTCCGGTTTATCCGTTGAAAACTTTCTTCAGTGACAGATTCCTTGTTCTTGATACCTGGAGAGGTTCTCTCAACAAGCCGAGTGCTTTAAAAGTCGCTTTAACCACATTATGCGGGTTGGCGGATCCCAGTGATTTTGCCAGGATGTCGGTTATACCGGCACTTTCAAGCACAGCACGCATACTACCTCCTGCGATTACACCGGTACCATGGGCTGCCGGCTTGATGAGCACTTTCGCAGCACCTTCTTTCGCCAGCTGATCATGAGGTATCGTACCATGCATGATGGGAACCTTGATCAGGTTTTTCTTCGCGTCTTCAATGCCCTTCGTGATTGCTTCCTGTACTTCTTTTGCTTTACCCAAACCATGACCGACAATGCCACTTTCATTTCCAACTACCACAAGGGCAGAAAAACTGAAAGCACGTCCACCCTTTGTCGTTTTTACCACGCGGTTGATGGATACCACTTTTTCCTTCAGCTCCAGGTCACCGGCCTTGATTTTAGATATGTTCGTTGTTGCCATGATTAATATTTACAAATACTATTTTAATAATTAAAACTGAAGACCACCTTCGCGGGCTGATTCTGCAATGGCTTTT
>DASXNJ010000249.1:0-3034 GCA_036495145.1 Puia sp. | reverse complement strand
CAATGGGGCAGGTAAATCCACGACCATGAAAATTCTCACAGGCTGTTTGAAACCCAGTCATGGTCAGGCTTTTTTAAACGGGATCGATGTAACGGTTCAACCGATAAGAACAAAAAAAATCACCGGCTACCTGCCCGAATCAAATCCACTCTATACAGATATGTATATCCGCGAATACCTTTCTTTTATTTCGGATATCCACCAACTGCCTTCGAAGAAGGAAAAAATTAATGCAGCTATCGATCAGGTGGGTCTTCGGCCCGAAGCGGGGAAAAAAATATCACAACTTTCAAAGGGCTATAAACAAAGGGTGGGATTGGCCGCAGCGCTGATCCATTCTCCCGAAGTACTGATACTGGATGAGCCAACTACCGGCCTCGATCCCAATCAGATCGTTGAGATCCGCGACGTGATAAAAAACTATGGCAGGAACCGGACAGTACTTTTTTCTTCCCATATCCTGCAGGAAGTGGAAGCTATCTGCGACCGGGTAATTATTATAAACCAGGGCAAAATCATCGCCGACCAAAACCTGATCGAACTGAGAAAGGATCAAAAGGGAAAATTCATAAAGATCACCTTGAAAGAAGTGGTGACTGCCGATCAGTTCCGGGGACTTGAACAACTGAGAGGTATCAGCAAAGCGAGCGATTATGAATGGGAGCTCGAGGCAGCAGATCCGGAATTATTAAAAAAACAATTACTCTCGCTGTCTTTGCAAAACAATTGGAACATTGTTTCTTTGCAATCGGAAAACCGGAGCCTGGAAGATATTTTCAGAGGACTTACAAAAACCACAACTCATGAGTAGCATTAAAAAAATTCTTGCAAGACAAATTTTAGACAGCCGCGGAAACCCTACGGTTGAAGTAGATATATATACAGAAGCCGGATTTATGGGTCGCGCCGCGGTTCCTAGCGGGGCCAGTACCGGCATTCATGAAGCCGTTGAATTGCGTGATGGTGATAAAAAAATATACCAGGGTAAAGGCGTATTGAAAGCTGTTGAAAATGTGAATACAACCGTCGCTTCCAAATTAAAAGGATTTGAAGTATCTGATCAGCCCGGATTGGATGCCGTAATTATTGCTGCGGACGGAACGCCCAACAAATCAAAACTCGGCGCCAATGGGATGCTGGCGGTAAGTCTGGCTGCTGCCAAAGCTGCTGCGAAGGAATCGGGACTGCCCTTGTTTCGTTATATCGGAGGAACAAATGCTGTTACGCTTCCCATGCCGATGATGAATATCTTAAACGGCGGAGCCCACGCAGATAATAAAATAGATTTCCAGGAATTCATGGTCATGCCCGTCGGTGCATCTTCTTTCAGCGAAGGACTGCGCTGGGGCGTCGATATATTTCATACACTAAAAGGTGTTTTGAAGAAAAAAGGATTCAGTACAAACGTGGGTGATGAAGGTGGTTTTGCACCGAATATCCAGAGTAATGAAGAAGCCATCGAAACTGTGCTGGAAGCCATTTCAGCAGCAGGATATAAAACCGGTTCGCAGATTGCTATCGCGATGGATGCGGCCAATAGTGAATTATGGGATGGTAAAAAGAAAAAATATGTTTTTCACAAGAGTAATAAGAAAGAACTCAGCAGCGATGAACTGGTGAAATTCTGGGCGTCATGGGTGAAGAAATATCCAATCATTTCGATAGAAGACGGCATGGCGGAAGATGACTGGACAGGATGGAAAAATCTCACCAATACCCTTGGATCGAAAGTCCAGCTTGTGGGAGACGATCTGTTTGTAACCAATGTGGAAAGACTTCAAAGAGGAATCGACGATCATACGGCCAATGCTTTGCTTGTAAAAGTAAACCAGATCGGAACACTCACAGAAACGATCAACGCGGTAACACTGGCCCAGCATAACAGCTACAATACGATTATGAGTCATCGCAGTGGCGAAACGGAAGATACAACCATCGCAGATCTGGCCGTGGCTTTAAACTGCGGACAAATAAAAACCGGTTCGGCCAGTCGTACTGACCGCATTGCAAAGTACAACCAGCTGATACGAATTGAAGAAATGCTGGGTAAGAATGCAATTTATCCAAAGGGAAAAATTACATTTGGTAAGTGATGGCTTTACCATTACTTGCCAAAGTGTGAAAGTGTGAAAGTGTGAAAGTGTGAAAGTGTGAAAGACGGAAAGACTGGAAGTGATTTCCGTCAACCGTCAACTGTCAACCGAAAACCAATGAAATACTACTTCGACAAAATCCCTTCCTGGTTAAAAAACAAATACGTCCTGACCGCACTTTGTTTTGGCGTGTGGATCCTCTTTATCGACGACCGGGATTTTATCACCACTCATTTCCGCCATTTACACGAATTACATAAACTGGAAGCCAGGAAAGTATATTTCGAGGATCAGATACTGACCGTCCGCAAAGAACTCGACCAGCTTAAATCAAACCCGGGCACTCTGGAGAAATATGCGCGCGAAAAATATTATATGAAGCGCGATAATGAAGATCTTTTTGTGATAAAGTAAAAAGACTTCTGGCCTAACGCCTAACGCATAAAGCCTTTCCGGTCAACGGTCAACGGTCAACCGTCAACCGTCAACCCGAACGCTAACGCGAATGGATAGTCGAAATGTTGTATCTTTATCCAGTACAGATCTTATCTGCTGAATCGTCCCCCCAAAAAGAAACTGAAAGAATAAATGCCTGGAAAAGCTTTGAGGCACAGACTTTGAGTAAAAGACTCTATTCCACGGACCTTATTTAGTACCCCTTCTGCCCGTCAGATGGATGAATGAAGCCTGAAGGCATTCAGCGGCATGTATTGCCCTTTATGCTCAAAGCCCTGTTAAGCGATTGGTAATGAAGATTAAAAAGATTAAAACTTTCCGTAAGGAACGCAATAACGCAAACCGTATGACGTTTTTACTATCGGACGGATTATATTTTACTGCTTTCTGATTATTGGACATTCAAATGGTTTCGCCTATGCCACTCTTTACACCGGAGGATCTTTTACGGTATTTGTACAAAGAGTCTTCCCCCGAATTAACAG
>DASXNJ010000248.1:0-7216 GCA_036495145.1 Puia sp. | reverse complement strand
GAATTAATGAATGAGGTGAATCAATTGATCGCGATCGTTTCTAAGATTATAATTACGTCAAAAAAGAATACATAAATCCCAAGGTGTGCGTGTCCTAAATAAAATCCCACACTTGCAAATTGTCATCTGCAAATTCAATTTTGAATTCCTACACTTTCCACGCTTCCACACTCGCCACACTTGTCTTTCTACTCTTCCACGCTCACCACACTTGGAGCGCCCAAATCCCACACCCCCACATTGTCATCTGCAAATTCAATTTCGAATTCCTACACTTTCTACGCTTCCACACTCGCCACACTAACCTCCGGTTCTATATATATCGGCAACTGAACAAAAAACTCCGTCCCCGAATCTTCTTCCGTCTCGAACCATATCTGACCCTTTGCCTGTTCCACAATGGTTTTACTCATCGCCAGACCAAGCCCGGTTCCTGAAGATTTGGTTGTAAAATTGGGAATGAAGATTTTTGAACGCATCTGTTCCGGAATACCTTCGCCATTGTCGCTGATTCTTATTAGCACATGATCCTCCTGCAACTCCTCGCTGATTCTTATGATGCTGATATCTTTATCGTGACAGGCTTCGGTAGCATTCTGAAGAAGGTTTGTGAACAACCGGTTGATCTGTGTCTTATCCGCAAAAATCAAAATTTTCCCCGGAACAGGATCCCATTTCAAATCAACATTATCCATTGTCTGATATAATGAAGTCAGTGAATGAAGCATTTCGTGCAGATCGATCACTTCATTATGCGGATTGCCGATATGCGCAAACTGACTGAAATCCGAAGCAATTTTAGAAAGATGATCAATCTGTTCAACCAGGGTCTTTGCCACATTCGCCGTCAGGTCTTTCAAATTCGGCGCTTCGCTGTTGTTTGCTTTCTGCAGATATTGAATGCTGAGCTTCATAGGTGTCAGCGGATTCTTTATTTCATGCGCCACCTGTCTCGCCATTTCACGCCACGCTCCTTCACGTTCACTTTTTGCCAGAGCAGATGCACTTTCCACCAGTTTGGCCACCATCTTATTATATTCCCGGATTAACCCGCCGATTTCATCATTTTTATTCCATTCAATCACTTCATTGGTCTTACTCAGGTTTACCTGCTTCATTTTTTCGGATATCAGGGAGAAAGAAGTCGTGATCCGGTTCGTCAGGAATACCGCGATGGTTCCCGCAATCAGAAATATAAATACATTCAGGTTGATGATGGTGATCAGGAACCTCGAGATTTCATCGTTCAGTTCGTCTTCTGTATTAAAGGAAGGAATGTTGATATAGGCCGAGGACGATCCCTCCCCCAGTCTCAGCGGACAATAAATACTCTGGTAACTGATGCCTCCCAGTTTTTCCTGGTTAAAAAATTCTATGGAATTTAACCGGTTCATATAATAAAAAGCCAGCGGATTCATCTGGTCGCTTAACATACCCTTGGTATAAATAAACGGATTGGAAGAAACAATGAGCGACCCGTTTTTATCGTAGAGATTGATTTCCGCGTTATGTATTTCCGCCACGTTATTGATGATTCTGTCCAGATCTTCCCGGGGCATTTGTTTAACAGGATTGGAGACTTTCGTAGCAGACTGAAAAGCAAGCAGCCGGTTACCAATCTCAACGGAAATAACTTTTAAAGAAGCGCTCAACCGGTCCTGGTTATTCCGGTTATAACGGTTTATCAGAAAAAATATCGTTGATACACCGATGACGATAAAAAGGAAGAGGCTGACAAAAATGATGGTTGTCTGAATCTGCGTCCGGATATTCAACTGAAGAAATTCTTTTAATTGTACCCAGTGAAGACGGGTCTGGATCAATACCGAACTCAGCCAGAACAGGGCAACCAGAATCAGAAAAGCGCTGAAGAGATAAGAAAAAAGGGTGATGGCTTCTATCAGCAGGTTATCCTTTTTTGCAATCACGATAATCTTATCATCGGAAATGGTATGCCATAGTTCATCATAGCCATCGTTTTTACGCTGGACGAAATCTCTTTTTGGTATCAGACTGTCGTTGAGTTCGGTAGGGAAAGGATAATTGTTATAATATCTAACCAGCTGGCCGTCGCTGTAAATAGCATAGGAATAAACAGGCGAATATTCAGGCAGATATTCCTTGTGTTGTTGCGTGAGCTGAGGAACCAGGCCCTCGCTCTTATAACTTCTCGGTTCGGCCTGTACGAACAGATAGCCGAAAATTTTGCCCCTGCGGTCTTGTATCACTTTTTTATAGATGTAACTGAACCTGTCATAGGCCTTTTCATAATACATCAGATCCTGGATCGTTGTTGGCTTGCCCTGCAATTTAAAGATAGTATTCAGGGTATCGTATGAAACGGGAACCTGGTTATACAATGGCTTTTCCGATGAATCATAGGTATAGATCTTCGTATCATATTTACTTAGATAGGCACTGAAATTATTGTTGATCAGACTGTCTTTCAGATATCGGTTTTCTACCGGATTCCGGAAACGTTCAAATTGTTTTTGCAGGAGATCATTTTCAAAATAAATCAGCGACATACTGATGAGTTTTTCGCTGGAGGGATCAATTTGTTCGGCGAGCCGGTCGGCAAAACTTTTTCTTTGTTCGAGTTCAATTTTCCGGTTTTCAAATATGATAATGACGGAAATGGAACCCGAAAAAATAAACAGCCAGAACATCAGAATAGATATATTCAGTCTGAAGTGGAGACCCGAGATAATACTTCTGATCATGAGCCATAAATAACACATCAGCCAGCCCAGTACATAGATGTCGAGTTCAACATGATTGGTCTTGCTGTCGAAAGTGAGGACACCCAGGCCGATGGTGGCCGCGAGGATGGAAATGATGAGTACATTTCCTTCCAGATAATCCCGGATCGTCCTGAGCAGGATCTGGGAAAAGATAAAATAACTTAATGCCAGGGCAGCCAGCACAATAAAACTGATCGCACTGTAGATCGTAAGACTGAAGGCATTGGTAACATTAAATGATATCCGCGCATCCGCTACCAGACTCTGAACGATATCGGCAAAAAGAAATGTGGTCGTTACCAGTACGGTCATGGTTGCGATCACCAGCAGGGCTCTTTTATAAAATTGCCGGAAGAAAGGAAACCGGTAATCGATGGTTTCCTGCTGTATAAAAAGTACGATCCAGGAAAATAAAAGCGCATTGATCAGCAGGTCGCCCAGAGAACGGAGAACAAAATTGGAACTGTAAATGGTGGGATCGAACAATTCGTACTGACGAAAATGGAATATGCCCGGAAGATAATACGTCAGGATACGCAAAGCGACAATCGTAATAACCAAAAAGGAAATTCCCGTCAGCCGGGTATAACGCTCAACCAGGGCATGCGCCATATTATGGATTACGACCAGCAGAAGCAGTGTACCGGCAAATACGACAAGGAGCAGGAGGAGACTATACTTCGCCGCATGATAGGTTTCTGTTTTTGCCAGATAAAAAAGTGTTTTCCCATCCCTGTCCCTGACCGGAAAAGCGGATGGGGTTGCGACGATCCGCACCCTGTTTTCTGCAGAAGGAAGTCCGACAAATTCAGGTTTCAGATTTTCCGGCGAAATAAAATACTGCCATCGTACCGGGATGAGCGCAATCACTGTCAGTGGATACGGTGACATCTTTTCAAAAGAATGTTTGATAATTTCAAACTGCCCGTTACTGAGTTTTACAAAATAATTGCCATCGGGTTTTAAGAGAAAACTGTCAGGCAGTACGGCGGACTGGTCACTCCAGAAAGTAAGGTGTTCGCTGAAAGGATGATTTCTTTCATAGATCAGAACACCATATTGTTTATCCATCAGATCGGACAGCTCCGTCAGCGAATAATTTTTATCCGAAAGTCTTCTGATTTTTAACTCATTCCCCAGCAGCTTCTGAAAATCATTTTCTCTTTCCTGTAAAAAAGATTCAATGGAATTCCGCAGAATGCGGGTACTTGAATTTCCTACGAGATAGGCATTGATGGCAAAAGAAGCAAAAAAAAGAAAGATCCCCGTGCCGATGAGGTATGCATTTCTAAGCAGGAAATTTTTCAGAAATAAAATCAATCGGTGGTTTTTTGCTTTTTTACTTCATTCCAGATGGCATCCAGCTGGGCGAGTGAAAGATCAGACATTTGTTTGCCCGATAATCCAACGGCTTCCTCCATTTTTTCAAACCGGTTTATAAACTTCCGGTTGGTTCTTTCAAGAGCCGTTTCCGCATCTATGCTCAAAAATCGTGCGTAATTGATCATGGAAAACATCAGGTCGCCGAATTCTTCCTCTATATGGGATTTGTTGCCTGTTTGAATGGCATCCATCAGTTCCTTCTGCTCCTCCTCCACTTTTTCCCAAACCTGATCCCGGTTATCCCATTCAAAGCCCACCTGTTTTGATTTTTCCTGCAGACGGATGGCTTTCACCATCGCAGGCAGTGATGTGGGAACGCCAGCCAGCACCGATTTCTTGCCTTCTTTTAGTTTGAGGTTTTCCCAGTTTCGTTTCACATCATCCTCAGAATTCACTTTCACGTCGCCGTATATATGCGGATGGCGGGCAATGAGTTTGTCACTGATACCATTCAATACATCAACGAGCAGGAACTTATTCTGTTCTTTGGCGATCCGTGCATAAAAAAGCAGGTGCAGGAATATATCACCCAATTCTTCTTTTATACCGGGCCAGTCTTCCGAAAGAATGGCATCAGTTAGTTCGTATAATTCTTCAATACTGAGTGTTCTTAAAGTATGAATGGTTTGTTTGCGGTCCCAGGGGCATTGCTCCCTGAGTTCATCCATGATATTTACCAGCCGCAAAAAAGCATCCGAAAGTTTTTCTGATTCCATAATCTATGATTCAACAACCGTGTAAATCGCCGCCGCTGCGAAAATCGTCACCTGTACAATAAATGATAAAAAGAACAGCAGGAGATATTTTAATATGGTCTTGCCTCTGCTCTGTCCATAAAAAAGGCGCATGGCCTTATAGTAATAGATCAAAGCATAAACCCAAAGCGCGAACTGAAACCAGCTGATCACACGCCAATGGACAACGGAATACAATTCGGTTGAACCGAAAAAAATCAGTAAAAGCAAAAAAGAGAAAATATACAGGTGTACGGAGAAAATGCCATGATCGACATAATAAAAATTCTTCTTTCTGAAATATAACAGATTCAGAACAAGCGCAAATACGGGAAGGGAAATAAAAAGGATTTTGGGGAAATTATGCATGAAATGGTTCAGCAGCTCTTTGATGGTGCCACCCGGATTTTCTTCAAACTGCGCGCTTATTTCAATCTGACGCCTGTTCAATTTATGTTTTATCCAGCCATCCCTTTTTTCAACGGGCAATCCTTTCTGGGCTGAATCATAAGATTCGACCGTACTATATTTCGCTTTCCCCACTTTAACCGCCACTCCATTTGTTTTGTGTGCCGTGCTGTCTTCATCCAGCTTTATCAACGGTGTCGCCGTGGCATTATAATTCTTAAGAATTCTTAACGAGTCCGTTGCATCCTTTGCTTTCGACATCAGTTCTCTCAAATCCGGATCTTTTTGAATTTCTTCCATGGTAGTGGCACGCACATGTCTTGTGCCCAGGTCGAAAAGTGAAAAGAAAATGATGAAGAAGATGGCCGAAGTAAATATATACATACGGATGGGATCAAGATAACTGACCCTTCTGCCAATCATGTATTCCTTTGAAAGAAAGCCGGGTTTCGCGAAAAGATCTTTTACGGTAAGAAAGAATTTCCCGTCGAAATGAGTCACATCAGATAAAAAATGCTGGATCAGGTGCCAAACCGTCTGTTTTGGCTCGATATTTTCCTGTCCACAGGCAGAACAATACCTGCCCGTAATTTCGGCCCCGCAGTTCAGACATGTCTTATCCGTTCTTAACTTGCTGTGTGACACCAGGTATTTTAATTAAAAATAAAGATACTGGCAATAATTTAGACGGGGTTTTTCCGTTTTGATCAGACTATTTAAATTGAATGGTATTATGCGTGAGAGAATTTCCCTGATTTTCGTTCTCCTGTTAATCGTTTTTTCTGCCAATTCCCAGTATTATTATAAAGATATCCTGCTTGCCCGTCAAAACCAGGATAACTGGAAATCCTTTCACGATAAAAAGGTCCGGGAAGTGAGCATTCAAAGCATGGATGCCAATAATGAACCCACCCCCGGATTCACCTGTCTCCAAAAAGTAGGGCCGGATTTCAGCTCCATTTCAACGATTACCAAATCCGCCAATATGCCGGAATCGAACCTGACCGCCTTTTATGACCGTTCCGGAAGAATGATCAAAACGGTTGATACCAGTGATACTTATAAGAGTACTACGGAATATACATACAATGAAAAAGGGGATGTCAGCGTGATGCTGAACAATTCTGTGCAAACAGATAATCAAATTGTCGCTGTTGAAAAACATATATGGACCTATGATGCGACCGTTCCAAAAAATATGATCAAAATAAAGGGCGAAACCGACAGCACGACGGTGAGTTTTGTAAAAGATGAGAAGGGAAATATAGTTGAAGAAAAATCAGTGCGGGGGGGACAATCTCTGCCCTCTGTTTATTATTACTATGACGGGGACGGACGATTGACGGATATCGTCCGCTATAATCAAAAAGCCGGCAGGCTTTTGCCCGATTATGTTTTCGAATATAATTCAGGTCGTCTTTCCTCCATGCTTTTTGTTCCCAACGGGTCAAGCGATTATCAGCGCTGGATATATGTATACGACGCAAACGGTCTTAAATCCAACGAAACCTGCTACGATAAGAAAAGACAGGTGGTTGTAAAGATCAGGTATAGTTATAGCTTTCAATAGGCTCAGGGCTTAAGGCGTAAGGCTTAAGGCCTAACGCTTAACGCCTAACGCCCAACGCCCAACGCCTAACGCCTAACGCCTAACGCTTAACGTATCAATGCATCGCCTCAGACATATCCAGTTTTTGTTTGCTTCTTTTTACAAACAACACGAAGGGTATGCATATCAGGAATAAAATACCGAGATAATAGAATACATCCATATAGGATAGAACATTCGCCTGTGAAGTCACCGAGTAGTCGAGTGCCTTGTAGGCAGATTTAAGCGCAACATCGGGTTGCATTCCTTTTGCGATAAAACCATGTTGTATGGCATTTACACGCCCCGCTACAGCAGGATCATCCACACTTAGTTTGCTGACCAGTGTGCTGCGGTGA